>DBGBEM010000348.1:0-12535 GCA_048477235.1 Muribaculaceae bacterium
CTCCAGTATATCGTCAAGCAGCCGCTGAACACTCTCGACGTTGTCGAGAAATATAACATCCGCGTCAATCTCGACGGCGGCGGCTACAAAGGACAGGCCGAGGCTCTGCGTCTGGCCATCGCCCGCGCTCTGGTTAAACTCAACCCCGAGGACAAACCCGCCCTGCGCGCCGAAGGCTTCATGACCCGCGACCCGCGTGCCGTAGAGCGTAAGAAACCCGGTCAGCCCAAGGCCCGCAAGCGCTTCCAGTTCAGCAAGCGTTAATCTTACTCCAGAACAAAGGATACACCATTATAGAAGTTTAGTATCTAAATCGGGGCGATGGACGCGTTCCCTACGCCCCGGTTGAATTATTAACCAAAGAACGTAAACAAACAAATCCAACAATGGCAACACCCACTTTTGACCAACTCCTCGAGGCCGGCTGTCACTTCGGCCACCTCAAACGCAAATGGAATCCCGCAATGGCTCCCTACATCTTCATGGAGCGCAACGGAATCCATATCATCGACCTCTACAAGACAGCCGCCAAGCTCGAAGAAGCTGCCGCCGCTCTGAAGAGCATCGCCAAATCAGGCAAGAAGGTGCTCTTCGTAGCTACCAAGAAGCAGGCCAAGCAGGTTCTGGCCGACAAGGCTTCGAGCATCAACATGCCTTACGTTGTCGAGCGCTGGCCGGGCGGCATGCTCACCAACTTCCCCACCATCCGCAAGGCTGTGAAGAAGATGTCGACAATCGACAAAATGAGCAAAGACGGCACATTCGACAACCTCAGCAAGCGCGAGAAACTCCAGATCAGCCGTCAGCGCGCCAAACTCGAGAAGAACCTCGGTTCTATCGCCGAGCTGAACCGCCTGCCGAGCGCACTGTTTGTTGTCGACGTGCTGAAAGAGCACATCGCCGTTGCCGAAGCCAACCGTCTCGGCATTCCCGTGTTCGCAATGGTCGACACCAACTCGAATCCCAACGACGTTGATTTCGTAATCCCCTGCAACGACGACGCCAGCAAGTCGATCGAGCTCATCCTCGACACTGTCTGCGCCGCTATGGCCGAAGGCCTCGAAGAGCGCAAAGTCGAGAAAATCGACGACAAGGCTGCCGCTGAAGAAGCCGAAGAAAACGAAGAAGGAGCTGCCGCTCCGCGCCGCGAGCGTCGCCGCGTGAGCCGTCGCGAAGAGGCTCCCGCCGAGGAAGCTACCGCAGCCGAAGAGGCTCCTGCCGCTGAGGAAGCTCCCGCCGCTGAATAATAATCATATTTACGAACGCCAAAAAACTATATACAAATGGCTGTAACAATGGCTGAAATCACCAAGCTGCGCCACCTCACCAGCGCCGGCTTGATGGACTGCAAGAAAGCCCTTGCCGAAACTAACGGCGACATCGATGCCGCTGTTGAAATCCTCCGTAAGAAAGGTCAGGCTGTCGCCGCCAAGCGCGAAGACCGTCAGGCAAGCGAAGGCTGCGTGCTCGCAGGAGCCAACGGCAACTTTGCCGCTGTGTTCGCCCTGAAGTGCGAGACCGACTTCGTAGCCAAGAACCAGGGTTTCGTTGACCTTACAAAGGCTATCCTGAAACTCGCCCTCGACAACAAAGTCAAAACCGCCGACGAGCTCGGCAAGCTCCCGATGGACGGTCTGACCGTTGCCGACAAGATCGTTGAAGAGGTCGGCAAGACCGGCGAAAAGATGGAGATCGGTGCCTACGAGACCATCGAGGCTCCCACCGTTGCTTTCTACAACCACTTCGGCAACAAGCTCGCCGTTATCGTCGGCTTCAACCAGGCCGATGTCAACTACGAGGTCGGCCACGATGTGGCAATGCAGATCGCTTCGATGAACCCCATGGCCGTTGATCGCAACAGCGTGCCTCAGGAAACCATCGACACCGAGCTCAAAGTCGCCATCGAAAAGACCAAGGAAGAGCAGGTCAAGAAGGCTGTCGAAGCAGCCCTCAAGAAGGCCGGTCTCAATCCGAACCTTCTCGACAGCGAGGCTCACATCGAGAGCAACATCGCCAAAGGCTGGCTCACTGAGGAAGAGGCTGAGAAAGGCCGCAAGATCGCTGCCGAGACAGCTGCCGCCAAGGCTGCCAACCTTCCCGAGCAGATGATTCAGAACATTGCTCAGGGACGTCTGAACAAGTTCTTCAAAGAGTCGACCCTCATGGAGCAGGAATTCGTCAAAGACGGCAAGCTCACCATCGGTCAGTATCTCGAGCAGAGCAGCAAAGGTCTCGCCGCTGTTGACTTCAAGCGCGTGAACCTCAACGAAGACTAAGTCATAAACGACATACCTAAATAGCGGGGACGCACCCTTTCGGGTTGCGTCCCCGCTGCGTTTCAGCACTGGGTTAAACGGGGTTAAACGGGGTTAAACGGGGTTTATCGGGACTAATCGCGGAGGATATAATTTCCCAGTTTTTATATTGTATAACATGTTTTTGCTAAGTGGTTGCTGGGTAGTCAGTTGCTGCTTTTTAACGATCTGAAAGAGTTGCAGGTTTCGAAGCGAAAGATTAAATTTGTGACGTAAGAGAATATATTAGAAAACCCTTTAATACTTTTTAATGTGAAACGACTATCTGCAATTGCGTTTGCTTTGACAGCGCTGGCTTCGAGCGCTGTGGCACAGAGCATTGTTGTCGTCGACAAAGACGGCAATCAGCACAAGTTCTGCACAGACTATGTTCAGGACATTACTTTCGAAGTGGTCGACAACCGCCCTAACTATTCGTTCTCCCAGATCGATGTCAATCCTTACGGCGGCGTCAATGTCGGACTCGAACTCAAGACCGCCGAAGGAGTTACGGCCGCGTTTGATCTTTACATGGCCGACCCGTCGGTAATTCTCGCCGACGGCACCTATACTTTCGGCGCAACCGAAGGAAACCGTATCGACATCTCCGACAGTCAGTGGACATATTTCAGCCCCGACGGAACTGCAAAGCAGGCTTTCAAGAGCGGCACAATGACCATCAGCCATAACTCGGATGCTGTCTACACAATCAGCTTCGAGGCAGTTCTGGCTGACGGCAGCGGAGTTCTCGGCAGCTATGAAGGCAAGCTCAACAAAATGTCGCCGATTGTCGACGTCAAGCTCACGACAATCAAACAGGTTGATATCAACGATCCGAAATCCGGAGAGTTCTATCTCAGGCTGAGCGATGTCACTTATAATTATGAAGCTGTTTTCGACCTCTTCTGTGAGGCTGGCGCCACCGCAGTTGCCGACGGCACATACACACTCGCCGAAACCAACGCTGCCATGACCTTCAGCGCTAAGACCGGCATTGACATTTACAGCCCGTATGCCCAGCTGAAGATAACCTCTCCGATCGAGGTCAAGACCGAGGCAGGCGTCACCACAATGACAACTACCGTTGTCGACGGCGAAATAACCTACAATATCACGGCCGAGGGCGCCATTGAGTATCTCGCTCCCAAAACTCCCGAAGGCGTGAAATATAATAATCTGGATGTTACTCCCTACGGAACCACAGAGGTTATTCTCGAATTCAAGACTACCGACCAACCAACCGTCAAGCTTGATATTTATTTCAATCCCGGTGTCGATTTCCTGCCTGACGGCGTTTATAATCTCGGCTCCGATGGAAGTAGATATATCGATAACTCATCGACTAACAAACGTTATTGCAATATTGCCGGAGAGTTAATTTCGGACGGTTCCATGACGGTCGCTCATAAGGGTGCGGAATATACCATCACGTTCGAGTTCACCTATGGAGACAACAAGACCATAACGGGTTATTATCAGGGCGAACTGAACAATTTCGGCCCCGTCAGAAATATTGCGGTCACCAAAATGGAAGCAAAAGACAATGATGACCTCAAAGATGGAGAGTTTTATCTGAAGTTTAATGATTTGCTCTATGATAATGAGGGAGTAATTGACCTGTTCTGCGCTCCCGGTTCAACGACAATCCCTGACGGAACATATACTCTCGGTGCCGATAATGCTCCGATGACTTATTCTTCCAAATCAGAGATTCACTCATATGGACTCGACGCGATTTTCAAAATTGTTGAGCCGATTGTTGTCGGTACCAAAGACGGCAAGCGCACAATTTCGACGACTGTCACCACCGATAAAGGAATAGTCTTCAATATCAGCTTTGAAGGAGACATAATCTACGTTTCTAAATAACCCGACGGCTTAAGTCATTAACTCAATATTCTGAACAATAATGAAAAAAATTATCATATCGGCCATAGCAGCGGTAATGACCTGCCTGTCGGCATCTGCCGCCGAGGTTATTCTGACAACCATGGCCATTACAGCCAAAAACGGCGACGTCGTTGAACTTCAGTTTATCGACGAGCCTATAGCGACATTCACCGACGAGAACGTGACATTTACCGATATAAACGAGCACACCCTCGTCTATCCGATGGCCGACGTCGAAAAAATTACATTCAAGTCGACAACTCATTCGGCAATCGAAGAGATCGCCGACGACGCAGCCGCCCGTTTCAGCATTTTCGTGACGAAGACAGCCGTGACTGTCGACGGCATGGAAGCCGGTTCGGCTCTGAACGTCTATAATCTCGCCGGTCAGCTCGTGGCATCGGCAACCGCCGACGCAGCCGGTCATGCCGAAGCCTCGACAGAGTCGCTGGGCGCCGGCGTTTATGTGGTAGCCCTGCCGGGCCATTCGTTTAAATTTGTCAAATAAGTAACGTCCTCTTTATCATGAAGAAAACCATACTGACGGCAGTTGCCGTCGCAGCCATGTCGCTTTCCGCAGCGTCGCAGGGCTATGTAGTAAAAATAACCCCGACCGAAGGAACGCCCGAGACTTTCCCGGTCAACAGCCTCAGCGAGGTGCGTTTTGTTCCCGCTCCGCGCTATACCGACTTCAATAACTATTTTATCGGTGAATACAGCAACCGCGATAACTTCGGCGAATATGCCATCGTAATATCCAACGGGCCTGTCGATCAGGCCGGCCAGCCTACCGAAAAGGGCGGGATCTCGATACTGCTTGCTCTGGTCAATGAACAGCCCGCTGATATGGACAATATATCGGTTCCGGCCGGATACTACAGATGCAATAACGGACTCGCGCTCAAAACATGCGATATCACCCGCTCGGCTGTCCAGACCTGCGGTGAGGAAGGCGACGTTACCAATGAGCCTATTATCGGAGGAACTGTCGACGTGCGTCGCAGCGGCGAGACCTACGACGTGCGCGCCGAGCTCACTACCATGAGCGGCACTGTCAATGCCCGTTTCCGCGGCAGAATGCCCATCGAGGCCCATATCACTTCATCGGGCGAATTCACCGAAGATGTCACCGCCAATATCGACGGCGCTCAGGGCCGCTTCTATGGATCGTGGACACGTCCGTTTGCCGACGACATGACCCTTCAGCTCTATACAGGCGACGGCACAAAGGGCTACTGGATCAACATACCCGTCAACATGCCTAAGGTTGCTGATCCGATGAACCCCGTGCAGCATCTTGCCGACGGTGTCTATAAAATCGATCCGCGTGAGATCGTGTCGAAATACACCTATCAGCCGTTTACCATGGAGCTTGGCCGCGAGCTCGATATGTGGGGCAGCGTTTATCCCGTAGGAACCTACGTCATCTACACCGGCGACAATGCCGGCGAGAACCGCATGTCGCTGATCTGCGACGGAACCATGACCGTTTCAGATGGCGGTACAAAGATTTCGCTTGACCTCATCAACAAGGGGGGCAAGCATATCCGCGCCGAATATTCGGGTAACGTAACTATCCATAACTTCTGTGACAACGACGCGAATGAGATCAAGCCGATCGACACTCTCACGGGCGATTACGCTCTGACATTCACTTCGATTCAGAAGGCTGCCTGCTACGCTATGGGCAGCTATGTCAAGGAAGGTCTCTATAACTACATCGTTCAGGTGACCGATCCGAATATGACGAAGGGCGATTTCGTTCAGCTCGAACTCTGCTCGACCTCAGAGGATTTCCCCGACGGCACCTATACCATCGATGACAGCTTCACCGATTTCTCGGGTATCCGCGGTCACATGGACTACGGCGGTGTTCCCGACTTCTCGGTCGTCGGCAACCTCGAGAAATACGATGCTCAGGGCTATCAGGAAATACAGGCCTGCGTAGGCTCGGGAACGGTTACATTCGAGACTGTCGACGGAGGCAAGAAGATCACTTTCAATCTTGTTTCGGCTGACGGCCACAAGATCACCGGCATCTACACCGGCTCGATGCAGACCTTCAAAAACTATTGATCCCATCCCTCTCCAGCAAACAGGCTGCGTCGCCATCAGCGACGCAGCCTGCGTTTTGTTTGGGAATTAATCGGGGTTATTTTACGGCAACTTTGCGGAGGGTCGTGCCGGCCTTGACGATGTAGACGCCCGGGGCGACGGCGAAGCCGTTGACATCCTGAAGCTTCTTGCATTCGGCAACGTTGCGGCCCGACATATCGGTGATTGTCAGAGGCTGTCCGGCGAATCCGGCAACGTGGATCATGCCGCCTGCGGCGAATATCGAGCCTTCGGTCCCGATGCCTTCGATGAGGCTCGGCCCAGCGATCGAGTAGCTGTCGATGATAGCGAAGCTGTTGGGCGAGCTGAATTCAGTGTCGATAAGCAGCTGCATCCATTTTTTGCCAAGGAATTCGGCGGGAATGGTGACTGTGTTTGTCATCCAGCCTTTGCCGGTTGGGAAGGTAGCGATCTTCACGGGTGCGGCCGATCCGAAGGTTTCGGCGTAGAGGCTCATCGGAGCTTCATTGGGGCCTCCCCAGTAACTGAGGGTGAAGCTTGCCACTTTGGAGTCTTCGGTTGAGAACTTCGGCAGCCCGAGGCGCGCTTTAGCCGAGGTGATTCCGTCCTGACCGATGTAGCCGACAAGAGCGATGCCGGAACGGTTGGCAAACTGTTCGCTGATCATGGCGGGATCTTCGAGAGTCCAGTCAGTGCCCTGATAACTGTTGTCGGGGCGGACTGTCATGATGGGCCAGTATTCTGTGTCGCCCTCGGCAAATGTCTCGTTCATCGGAAGCTTGTAGGGAGGGCCGAGAATCCAGCCGGAGTAGTTGATATAGTCGCTCTGGCCGGCGTCGTTGAGGGCCATCACGCCGATAGTATAGAGGTTCTGGGCTGCATCGGCGGGCAGTTCGACATCGTAGCTCAGAATGTCCCAGCCGACATTTGCCAGATGAGTCCATCCGTTGCTGTAATACCATACGGTGTAGTAGAAGGTGTCGCCGATAGGCAGGCCGGGTTCCATCTCGCTTGATTCCACCGGGGGCGTCCAGCTCAGTTTAAGGGTCATGTTGTCTTCGCTGACTTCACCTTTGAAATTCTCGACCCGGTAGGGCTTATAGAGTCCGGTGTAGAGATTCATTGTGGCTTCGGCACCGTAATTTCCTCCCTGAGAGCAGCAGACGCCGATTGTGTTGGTGCCCTGATGGGTGTCGACTGTCGCGGTTACGGTTTCGCCCGGCTTGCCCTTGACGGTTGTTGTTCCGGCAACCTCGCCCTCAGAGGGTTTGAAGGGGACAAATTCGCGCGCTGTGATTTTTGCGGTCAGTTCGGTATTGGCGTCGATAACGACTCCGGTCACTGTCTTTTCGGGCATAGTGAACGTTACAATGGCTTTTTTGGCGCCGTCGGCTGATGCCGTACCGCTCAGGGCCGAAGGCTGCGAGGGCACGCTGTTGCTGACGGTGCTTGTCTGGAGGTCGATGTCAGATACGTGGAAAGCCACGTTGTGGGATTTGGCGCGGATTCCGATGTAGTATGTTCCGGGATCTTTAACACCGAAGTATTCAACAATGATGTCTCCGGCCATGTGTTGGAAATGCCGTTCAGGCACGATTACCTGTGTCATGCTTTCGAGCTTCGGCTCGCGGCCTATGATTACTTCCATCGTTCCGGTCTTGTCAATGTCTCTGATCAGGCCGGCTTCCATTTCGAAGCGGTAGGCGTGTTCGGTGTCGCTCAGGTTTATGGGCGGGAAAATAAGGAGATCGTCGCCGTCGGCTCCCGAAGCGAATGAGGGGAAGCCCATAGTTGTCGAGTAGTGCCAGTTGCGCGGATTTCCCTCACTGTCGAGTTTGCCGTCGAGGTCGACGAACGTGAACAGTCCGACCTGTTCTTCAGTAGGAGTGAAATGGAGATCGGGGGCTATTTCGAGAGGTTGGCCGTAGGTTATGAAGTTGGAAACACCGTCTTCCGACTGTTTGTTGTCGGCTATGGCGCGGACTCGGGCGGTGTAGGTTGTGAAGGGTTTTCCCTGAGGCAGCGCGATCGTGCAGCTTGTCGACGAGGTTGTCGTCACTGTCTCGTCGTTGAGGGTTACCTCATATCTGACAGCCGCGGCGTCGACAAATCCGCCGTGGACACCCTCGGTGACGGCGTCCCAGGTGAGTTTCGTCTCGGTCAGCACAAGATTCTCGGGAGCCTTCGGATAGTCAGAGCCGACCCATGTCGTGAATGTTGTCGGTTCTGAATAGTTGCCGTCTTTGGCCACGGCGAAAGCGAAGGTGTGCATGCCGTTGGTCACGGCCGGTATCGAGACCGTCTGCTTTGAGCCGGCTGTGGTGGTGCCGGTCGACAACTGATTGCCGTCGACAAGGAGGCGCCAGCTCAACGAGCCGCTGAGGTCGCTGCCGGCGACGGTCTTGCGGGCGACGGTGAATGACGCCGTTCCGCTGAGGGCGGCCTTGTCGAACAGGTAGCTGTCGAGAACGGCCTTCGCGGGAGCGTCGGAGTCAGCGTTGACTTCGGTTGTCACCATGAAGATGTATTCCTGACCGCTCGAGCAGTTCATCAGCTTAGTGGCTTTTTTAGCGACGGGGTCGATGGAATACATTGCCGAGCTGTTGTTTTTCAGATAGGCATTGAAGATATAGGCTTTTTCAGAGGCGCTGTAGACAATGCCCGAAAGGGTTGTCGACAGATTCGTTATGCCCGGGTCGAACAGTTCGGTCTGATTGCCTTTTGTGTCGACTTTGACGAACTTTCCGGTGTAGTTCACGCCGTAGAACATATCGTCCTGAACGTTATAGCAGAGGGCGGTGCAGACCTCTTCCATATCAACCTCCTTGAGGATTTCCGTTGTGTCGATATTGTCGGCGTCGGCAATCTTGAAGGCGTATGAATAACCGTCGGCTGTCGGGCCGTAGCCGTAGACGTGGTCGTCGAGAATACGGTAGGCGTTGGTCAGATACATGTTAGAGACGTCGTTGTCGTTGCGGAGCTGTATCCAGTTTATGACATCGCCTGTCGATAAGTCAAGCTCTACCTGTCCGTAGAAGAGGTAGCCGCCCATAAGGCTCATGGCATTCAGCCCGTTAAGTGTGCCGTTGCGAAGCCATCCGCTCATCATCGGCATACTGTTCGAGGTGTAATAGTCCGACCAGAGATAAGTCGCGCCTGTCGACGGAGCTATCGAATAAAGACCTTGCTGGAGATTCGAGCCGTTGAAATAGAACAGGTATCCGTAGATGCCTGAGGCCGCTTCGGCTTTCAGCGGAGGCGTGGCAAACGGTGGGGGAGCCGGCAGAGAGGTCATTGCCGGAGCTGCCGTCTCGCGGAAGAAAGAGGCATAGCCTTCGGGAAGGCGGCGGGTTTGTGCTCCCGCAGTTGTCAGAGCGGTCAGCGTCAGAGCTAACGCGGTTCCCTTGATGAATTTTGTCATGTGTCAGGTATAAAATTAGGGGTTGAGATTTGTGCTGATGTATGTATTGGCGAAAGCCCGGTAAATCGGATTGCCGTCGATAACGCAGGCGGGGAGAGCCGGCAGATGAAATTCCGGGGCGGCGATTTTGCGGGGCTTGCCGGCAAGGCGCAGCGAGGGGTTGACTTCTATTCTTGCCTCGTCCCACAGATTGGTTGCGATGAATGAATTCAGCAGAGAGGCGCCCCCTTCGACGAGCACCGAGATTATGCCGAAGTCGCTGTAGAGACGGCTGAGGATCGCTTCGGGCGTCGGATCGGAGAGGATTGTCCAGCTCGGGCGTTCACTGAGGCGCCCGCGGCGGTCGAGGACAAAGCGCAGCGGCGATTGCCCGGCGTAGTCGCGCACGGTCAGCGACGGATTGTCGGCGATGACAGTTTCCGATCCGACGAGGATAGCCTGATTGAGGGCGCGTTCGCGGTGGACAGCGGCGCGCGTCAGCGGCGTCGAGATTGCCGCCGGAGAATCTGACTCTGTGTCGCGTCCGTCGATAAACCTGTCGGCGCTCTGCGCCCATTTGAGCGTGACCCACGGGCGCCGGCGTGTGTGAGCTCCGAAGAACCGGCGGTTCAGCCGGCGTGCTTCATAGCCGAGCAGCCCGACTCTTACGTCGACGCCACCTTCACGCAGCATGGCGATTCCGCGGCCCGATACGCGGGCGAACGGGTCGACGGTAGCGACTTCGACGCGTGGGATTCCGGTGTCGAGAATCAGTTTGGCGCAGGGCGGCGTTTTTCCGTAGTGGCTGCAGGGCTCGAGGGTGACGAACATTGTCGACTGCCGGAGCAACGGACGGTCGGCTTCGCTGACAGAGGCCACGGCATTGACTTCGGCGTGCCCCTCTCCGCAGCGCCGGTGCCATCCTTCGCCTATAATACGTCCGTCGGGAGCCACGATGACGGCTCCCACCATCGGATTGGGCGAGGCATGGAGCTCGCCATTCGATGCAAGCCCGAGTGCCCGGCTCATATAAAGTTCTCGGTTTGTCATATTCGCAAATATAGTGATAATATTCGACGAAACATAATAGCGGATGTCGGGTGAAGCCCGGCCCGCGATGGCTTGGCCAATTATGAGAGTCAAATATAGCAAAAAAAATCCAGTCTCCTCGTCGCGAGGAATCTGGACTAAGCCAAAAGGCATTTCTTTAAGCCGAAAAGCTTTAAAGTGTAGAGATTATATCATACTTACAAGTATCACACCTTAATTCGCTTTTGGCGTCGTCGCGACGATTGGGGCGATTGTTGCCTTTTCCTTAGTCCAAAAATTGGAATAAATTGCGTAAAATAAGTTACAGCCAAGGAATGCAACGAGGTGTCCTTTCGTTTTCAGTGCAAAGGTAGTTATTGCTGTTGTCAAGACAAAATCCGCCGACTGATTTAACATTTATTTGCAATCAGAGCGGTTGCCCAGGCTGCTATCCCTTCGCCGCGTCCGGTGAAGCCGAGGCGTTCGGTTGTGGTGGCTTTGACGGCGACGCAGTCTATCGGAATGCGCAGGTCGGCGGCTACATTGGCCCGCATCTGTTCTATAAACGGGGCTATTTTCGGAGCCTGTGCGGCTATCGTGATGTCGGCGTTCCCGACAATGAATCCGCAGTTGTCGAGCATGTCGACCACGGCGCGGAGAATACGTCGCGAGTCGGCTCCTTCCCATTCGGGGTCGGTGTCGGGAAAATGACGGCCGATGTCGCCGAGGGCGGCGGCGCCGAGCAGCGCGTCGGCCAGAGCATGGAGAGCCACGTCGGCGTCGCTGTGGCCGAGCAGTCCGCGCGAGTAGGGGATGTCGACGCCGCAGATTATGCAGCGGCGGTCTTCAACAAGGCGGTGGACATCGAAGCCGAGGCCCACGCGCGGCAATTGGAATCGGGTCATGGGCGTCAGCGGCGGCGACGGCCGAGAATATCTTTCAGTCCGTCGAGATTGAAGGTGAGGGTGAAGCGGAGAGTCTGGTCGAGCGGCGAGTTCTGAGCCGTTGCGAGCATATAGCTTGCGTCGAGCTTGACAACATTGAGCGAGAATCCGGCGCCGAGAGCGAAATACTGCTGATTGCCCTTCTTGGGGTTCTGGTAATAATATCCGCCGCGCACGAAGAACTGCTGGTTGTAGTTATATTCGGCGCCGAAAGAAATGGCGATCTCACGCAACTCTTCCTTGAAGCCGCCGGGCGCGTCGGAGAACGATTTGAAGATTCCGGTTATCGGCGACATGTCTTTCCATTTCTCTTCGGCCAGGGCAAATTCCTTTTCGCCCTCGATGTCGTCGGCGTAGTCGTCGCGGCGCGGGCGCGTCGGCACGAGCAGTTTGTTGAGGTCGAAGCCGAGCGAGAGGGTGTGATAGTCGGCAAGGGGGAAGGCAAACGTTGTTCCCAGACGAAGGTTCGTCGGAAGGAACGCCGGGTTCTCGCCGTGGCTGTAGCTGACTTTCGTGCCTATGTTCGAGATGTTCCAGCCCCACGACCACTGACATTCGCTGCGTCCGACCATCGGATAGGTGGTGAAATAACCCGAGAGGTCGGCCGAAAAAGCCGATGCACCCGTCGACTGGTCGCCGGCGTAAGAGCTCGAGAATCCGAGGTCGCTGTAGATGTAGCGGAAGACTACGCCCATCGAGAATTTTTCGGAGAGCTTGCGCGAATAGCCAATGTCGAACGACAGCTCATAGGGGTTGAGGCTCTGCGATACTGTGCCGCCGCCGTCGTAGGAGTTGACTTCGCCGAGCGAGAAATAGCGGAGCGAGGCGCTGAGAGCCTGATTGTCGCCCGAGCCGAGCTTCCAGTAGCCGGCGAGGTTGGCGAGGAAGATGTCGTTGACAAG
>DBGBEM010000349.1:0-4485 GCA_048477235.1 Muribaculaceae bacterium
GCGTATGAGATTATCCATAATCAACTTTTTTGCAAAAGTAACGAAAGTGATCTTTGGAAACAACAATTTTAGACAAAAATGCTCTTCCCGGAGAGCATTTAGAGACGTCAGTCGCTCCCGCGAGACCGACCGCGCCTGAACTTAGCCTTAAATCTTAAGTCCTGCTTCGATCTGTCGTGGCAGGATTTATTTTGCCGGAGAAATTATTAAAATATGTTAAGGGATAGTGCTCGTGTGTCGGTTTGTAACTATATTGCAGACATTACTAATGTTTAATAGCGATTACATGAATAAATTTTTACTTTTTGGTGCTTCTTTTGCTCTTGTGACGATTCCGGCGTATTCTTCGGGCTTTAATGAAGTAACCCGGTTGGTCTCTAAGTCAGATCTGAACAAGGAAGCTTTTGCAAAGAAATACAAAGCAGATCCTCATCGTGTTGTTTCAAGAGTTTCCGGCGCAACGGTGACTCTGCCGTGGACAGAGAATTTCGATGATGAGTCGTCGTTCGACAACTTTACTGTCATCGATGCCAATGAAGATTTCGCAGGCTGGGAATATGTTGACGGTAAAGCCGAATATTGCTGTCTGTTTGCCGATGATGACGCGGACGACTGGCTGATTACTCCCGGATTCAATATGGTGGCAGGGAAAAAATATCAGATCTCGTTCCGCGCCAATACTTTCGATGTTGCGTCGCCTGAAGAATTCAGCGCCTGGCTCGGCAATGCTCCCGAGGTCGATGCAATGACAATCTCTGTGGTTGAGAAAACGACCATCGCCCAGGACAATTCGGCCGACTACAGCGTCAAGGTGACAGTTCCCGCCGACGGCGTCTATTATTTCGGAATCCACTGCACGTCGCCAATGGAAGATGCATGGACACTCGACATCGATGACATCAGCATTAAGGAAGCCGCTGCGGAATCGGCTCCGGCCGAGGTGGGCGATCTGACAATAGTTCCGGATCCGCTTGGAGAGCTCAAGGCTACGATTTCGTTCTCTGCACCGACACTTGCAGCCGATGGTTCGGAACTGTCGGCCCTGACAAAAATCGAGATTTATCGCGAAGACACGAAGCTCATCAAAACCTTCGATGCGCCTGCCCCCGGCGATAAGCTGACCTATGTCGACGAGAGTCCGGCGAACGGCGACAATCATTACAGCGTCATTGCCTACAACGAGGTTGGCGCCGGAAGCCCCGCTCTTCTGAGCCTGTTCGTGGGTGAGGATATTCCGGGTGCGCCCCAGAATTTCAGTCAGAAGATAGTCGACGGGGATGTTGTCCTGACATGGGAGATGGATGAGCTCGGCTGGAACAGCCATTATATCAACCATGATAAACTCACCTATAATCTGTGGGACAGCGCCGACGGATTCACTCTCTCCGAAATCTCGAAAGGAATCAAGGCTGAAGATAACAGCTATACAATTGAAGACCGCGCGGAAGAGGGAAAACAGCGACAGATTGTCTATTGTCTTCAGGCCGAGACGCGAACGGGAACAGGTTCGCGCGCGTTTTCCAATACTTTGATTGTCGGCGAATCACTCAGACTGCCTTATAACGAGACATTTGCCGATAAGAAAATGTCGTCGCGCTGGTTCCAGTCGGCTACTGACAGCAAGGATGTCTCGGCTCTTGTAGAAGACGACCGCAACAACGACGGAGGTGCGATGTCGATTTCGGGGCATGAGAAAGGATGTGAGATCTCGCTTTTCTCCAGCAAGATCTGGATAAAAGATGAACCGAAACTCGTGTTGAGCTTCTGGTATAAATCGCCTGCCGACGGAGCGTTAAGTGCCGGTCTGATGAAAGATTTCGAGGTTGTGAAACTTAACGGTCTCGAACCTGCCGGCGACTGGAAGTTCGCATCTTTTGACCTCAGCGACCAGACTGGGATCGACTATGCTCAGGTAACATTCAGGTATGTCGCAGGCTCTGAACCTTGCTATATCGACGATATCGAGCTTACGGCAACTCCCCTGAGCCTTGACACAACAGTTGAGCAAGCCAATGTCGTAGCCCGTTATAACATAGCCGGACAGCGTGTCGACGAAGATTATCGTGGAGTGGTAATCGAGCGCCGCAGCGACGGTACAGTCGCGAAGAGCATCAGATAATCCCATCCATTACTGACATCAGCGAGGCCCGGAGAGTTACGCCGGGCCTCGCTGATTGTATCGCCTCTGAACCAATAAGTGTCAGCAATCGTTTTCATTACATGAAAAAGTATGTGATAGCCCTTGCGATTCTCGCGGTTGCGTCGGTATGCGGCCGCGCGCTGACCCTGAAAGAGGCATTTGCCGCTCTTTCGGAAGTTCCTAATGTGTCTGTAGTCGATCAGTCGGCCTCCGGCCTGGTCGGTCTGCCTGCCGACAGTATCGGTAACCTCAAGATAGCTGTAGCCAACAGGCTCGACGCTGCCCGGATAAAGGAGACGGGCGACGCAGTCTATGCCGTTCTCGACAAAGTGCCGCTCGAATATATGATCAACGGCGCCAACAATAATCTGGTTGCCGCATTCCTCTACGCAACGCCCAATGCCGAAGGACGTTATGACTTTCTTGTAGTGTCGATGGACGGCTTCGGAGGCGACGTCGCTGTCCTCTTCATGACAATTACCGAGGCCACCAAAACAATGTTCCAGACAGCCCCGCTTACAATGAAAGGCGACATGCTGACGCTCATGCCCGTTGCCACCGGCGGCGGCCCCTCCTTCAACATAATGCTCAACACCCCCGACTGACCGTCATGTGAAATATGCGCATCAGGCGATTGCCAGACGGCCACGGGCGTGAACTCACGAGCTGAAGCTCGCTCACACGACCATGCTTCCGCTTCGTTAGGCGGGGGAGTTATCGGCGGGGAATAAGGCGGCCTGCGCTTGGGGGAAGCTGGGCGAGCGTGGCAGCGATGGCGTTGAGCTCCTGAGCATGGAGGTAGTCGACTTTGCGCGGGGGCTCGGGGTATTGCTCAGTGGTGACGATGAGCAGACGCCCGGACGCACATTGTTCGAATAGCTCCTTGTATGGCTTTTTTCGGTCGGAAAACAGATAGTCGGTGACGAGAATTATCCCGTTGCCGTTTTCTATTGCCTCGTCGCGGTATTTCTTCTCATGAGGGTTGATGAATGGCGATACAATCACTCCGCCTGCCCGTATGACCTCTTCCCATTCCGCTTTCTTTGATTCATAGTCTGGAGTCCGTTCGGGTATGCGGCTTATCCTGATGGCCGATTTTATCGGGTTGTCAAGTAGGAAAATATTGCCGTAGAGGCCACATAATCTGTCATTTACCTTTATTAGGAGCCTGTGGAAGAAATACTCGGGAAATAGCTTCCTGACAAGGTAGCGGCGCGGATTGTCGGCAATATAATTGTAAAAAGCGTCTTTGGCGCCTTTCCGGAATGCAATCTTGTCGTTGAAGCCCGGTTCGAAGAGTGCTCTGTTTGCCTTTGCAGTGCACGAAGCCTTAAAGGCGGCTATTATGGAGCCTAAATGTTGTTCGGTTCGCTCTTTGACAAATAGCTCGAAATGAAGATGATCGGGCATCGCTATGCGGCGAAGTATGCTCAGATGCCTGTTGTCGGCGCAGAGTCGGTCGAGGCAGTCGTATATCGTGCGTCCTGTCGGAGTCAGTTCAACAATGGGCGATACCTTTGGCGCGTCCGGGTCGGCGGTAATTGAGGCGAAGCAAGGAGCGCCGGCCGATTTCAGTAGCGTTATCAGGTAGATGCGGCGGCTGCGGTAGTCGTGGTTTTTGCATCGGCGGGTGAATAAGTGCATTGGCTTCTTCCCTGATGGTTATATCAGAGGTATGAGGCGTCGTCGATGAGGCGGGCGGCAGTGGTGCTGACGCGCTTGTCGGGGTCGGCGGTGAGGCCTTCGGCGATGGATGTTGCTGCCGTTTTGTTGCCGCTGTTCAGTAGGTTATAGGCGAGGCGGACAGCTCCATAGCGCGTCATGGCGTCGTCGGAGGCAGCGGCTTCGTAGGCGATTTTTTCGGCGTCGGGAAGATGGCGGAGCAGGCTGTGGCAGAGAATGTCGGTCACTTCGGGGGTGGGAGATTCCGAGAGCCATAATAGCCCGTCGGAGAAGCCGTCAGGCTTGATCAGCATGGGCGCCAGAAGCATACTCTCGCGCGTCGACCGGTTGGCCCACAGTTCGCGCGCCAGCTCTTCGTCGGGGCCGAATTCTCCGGCAATCTCGCGCAGCTGAGGCATGTTGAGGCCGAAGATTACGCGGAATGGCTGGCCTGCCCGGCGCAGTGCGTCGGCTGTGATGCCGTTGCGCATGGCGAAGAAGCGGCGCTTGAGCCGCTGCATCTTTGAAAATTCGGTCATTTCAGGATTTCGATAGCCTCGCCGACGGTTACAATCTTCTGTTCGCCGCTGTTCATGTCTTTGAGCGTCAGCTTTCCTTCGGCGGCCTCGCTTTCGCCGATAATGGCCACAAAAGGAATGCTGAGATCATCGGCATATTTCATC
>DBGBEM010000350.1:0-1684 GCA_048477235.1 Muribaculaceae bacterium
TCCCCGCCACAGAAACAAGTCCTTAAGAATATTTATCTCTCATTCTTCTACGGAGCCAAGATCGGCATTATCGGCCTCAACGGCGCCGGTAAGTCGACTCTGCTGAAGATTATAGCCGGAATCGACAAAAGTTATCAGGGCGAGGTTGTTTTCTCGCCGGGCTACACTGTCGGCTATCTCGAGCAGGATCCTCAGCTCGATCCCGACAAAACCGTCATTGAAGTTGTGCGCGAGGGAGTGAAGCCCGTTATGGACATGCTGGCCGAATTCGACAAGGTCAACGAAGCTTTCGCCGACCCCGAAGTCCTCGAAGACCCCGACAAGATGGAAGCCCTTATCGCGCGTCAGGCCGAACTGCAGGATCATCTCGACGCCGCCGACGCATGGAATATCGACAGCAAGCTCGAGCGCGCCATGGACGCGCTCCAGTGTCCGCCCGACGATCAGACGATCGCCACCCTTTCCGGAGGTGAACGCCGCCGTGTGGCTCTCTGCCGTCTTCTTCTCCAGCAGCCCGACATTCTGCTTCTCGACGAGCCTACCAACCATCTCGACGCCGAGTCGATCGACTGGCTTGAGCAGCATCTGCGCCAGTATCCCGGCACTGTCATCGCCATCACCCACGACCGCTATTTCCTCGACCATGTGGCCGGTTGGATTCTCGAGCTCGACCGCGGTGAGGGAATCCCCTGGAAAGGAAACTATTCGAGCTGGCTCGACCAAAAGACCAAGCGTATGGCTCAGGAAGAGAAACAGGCATCAAAACGCCGCAAGACTCTCGAACGCGAGCTCGAATGGGTGCGCATGGCTCCGAAAGCCCGTCAGGCAAAAGGAAAAGCGCGCCTAAACAGCTACGACCGACTTCTCAACGAAGATCAGAAGGCACGCGAAGAGAAGCTCGAGATCTTCATTCCCAACGGCCCGCGTCTCGGAAATCAGGTCATCGAAGCCCATGGGCTGGCAAAAGCTTTCGGGAAGAAACAGCTCTTCGACAACCTCAACTTCGTGCTGCCCCCCAACGGCATCGTCGGCGTCATCGGCCCCAACGGAGCCGGAAAGACGACCCTTTTCCGACTCATCATGGGTCAGGAGACGCCTGACGCCGGAACCTTCGATGTCGGCGAAACAGTGAAAATCGCATACGTCGACCAGACCCACCACGACCTTCTGCCCGACAAAACCGTATATGAGGTCATCAGTCAGGGCACCGAGACATTCCGCATGGGCGGCCGCGACATCAACGCCCGTGCCTATCTGTCGCGCTTCAACTTCACCGGCGCTGATCAGGAAAAGAAAATCGGAGTGCTCAGCGGCGGTGAGCGAAACCGTCTGCACCTTGCCATGGCGCTGAAACAGGAAGGCAACGTGCTTCTTCTCGACGAGCCTACCAACGACATTGACGTCAACACCCTGCGCGCCCTCGAAGAAGGTCTCGACGACTTCGCCGGATGCGCCGTTGTCGTCAGCCACGACCGCTGGTTCCTCGACCGAATCTGCACCCATATCCTCTCGTTCGAAGGCGAAGGCAACGTTGTTTTCTACGAAGGCTCCTACAGCGACTACGAAGAATTCAAACGCGTCCACAACGGAGGCAAAGAGCCAGTGCGCCGACGCTATCGCAAACTCATGGAGTAACATCTATGGCCGACAACTATCTCGAAAAGAAAATGGAAGACTATCGCCG
>DBGBEM010000351.1:0-1392 GCA_048477235.1 Muribaculaceae bacterium
CCGTTAGGTCGAGGCTCTCGATTCCGCTTCCGGCGAAAGCGCGGGCGCCGATAGTGCGCAGGGCCGTCGGCGTGAATGTCAGCCCGGTGACGCCTGTGCAGCCGGCGAATGCGCCGTCGCCTATGGCGGTGACGCCGTTGCCGAGGGTGACATTCTTAAGCGCCGTGCATCCGGCAAAAGCGCGCTGCGGCACCTCGGGCGCGAGAAAGTTCACCGAGGCGAGCTTGTCGCAGCCCTCGAAGACAGCAGCTCCGACGGTAGCGACAGTGGCGGGAATGGTTGCCTTTGTCAGGCCTGTGCACGACGCGAAAGCTCCCGCTCCGATATTCTTCACACCCGCGGGGATGGTCAGCGATGTCAGGGCCGACCCGGCCAGGGCGCCGTCGCCGACAGACGTCAGCGACGAGGGGAGAACTACAGTCGTGGCTTTCAGTCCGGCCAGCGACATGCGCGGCAGTTCGCCGGCGCGGCATGTTGAGAGCGAGAACATCGGGCGATCACCTTCGAAAGCGGCTATCGAGGCATTTCCGAGGTCGAGCGAGGTCAGCGATGTCATTTTCGACGAGATGAAGTCGAGATCACGCACGTCAAGGCTGCCGCTGACAGATAGCGAAGTCGCCGAAACGTCCGAGCCTACGCGGCTTGCGAGGGTTCCGGGGGAAACAGCGTCGAGGCTGAGCTGCTGGGCGCTGACGCCCGTCGCGACCGCCATTGCGGCCACAAGAATTGCGATATATTTCATGATTTGACGGTTCATAGGGAAATTAACCGCAAAATTAAGCAAAAAACAATGAAAAACCCCTCGCTTTCACCTTTTTTAAGTACAAATAAAGCGGGCGCCCGCCGGGGCGCCCGCCAATATGTTGGATTGGTTAATTCAGCGGATCACTTTCTCTACCTTCTTGCCGGCAACCTTGATGAAGATGCCGTTTTCGGGGTTGGCTACGCGAACACCCTGAAGATTGTAGTAGACAGCGTCGGCAGCCTCAGCGTCGATAGCCTCGATGGAATCCTGCTTGGTCTCGGCTTCGAGTTTGATATTCTTGTCGTTGAGATTGACGGTCATCTTAACCTTTCCGGCGAAGTCGTCGGGAAGCTGCCATGAACCTTTGCCGCCGATGAAGATCTCGCCTTCATAGACGTTGTCGGTGAAGGTGAAGGGATTCTGCTTGTCATCCTGCGAAGCGCCGATCGAACTGTTGTCCCAGCCGTCGAGCTTGCTGTAGAAGCGGAACGAGTTGTTCTCTTTAGCCTCGAATTCGAATTCGCCGGTGTAGATGCCAGAACCCTTTTCGGTTTCGGCGAGGATATAGTCGGCGAACTTGTCGGCATTTGCTTCTGAAGGCTCAACCCATCCTACGATGGCGCCGTTGAGATAGAGCTGCTCGGGAG
>DBGBEM010000352.1:0-6453 GCA_048477235.1 Muribaculaceae bacterium
GAGCATGACATACTGCTGGAAGAGGTGGTTCACAGGCACTTCGCCCTGAGTATAGTCGTGCATCGGGCACTTGAGGAAGAACGACAGGAAGCGCTGAATTCCGTAGCGGCCGGCGCGTGCGGCGAGGTCGCTGAGCAGCACGAGGTCGAGGCAGAGCGGAGCTGCCAGAATCGAGTCGCGGCAGAGGAAGTTGATCTTGATCTGCATGGGATAGCCCATCCAGCCGAAGATGTCGATATTATCCCAACCCTCTTTATTGTCGTTGCGGGGAGGATAGTAGTTGATGCGCACCTTGTGGTAATACTGAGTGTCTTCGTCGTTGCCGTGGCCGTAGAGGTCGGGCTGCTTTTCGGGAACGAGAATGGTCTCGAGGGTCGAGAGTTTCGAGACTTCCTTGGTGTGGAAGTTGGCGGGCTCGTCGAGCACGAGGCCGTCGCGGTTACCGAGGATGTTGGTCGAGAACCAGCCGTTGAGGCCGAGGCAGCGGGTGCCGATGATGGGAGCGAAACCGCTCTTCACCAGTGTCTGACCGGTCTTGAAATCCTTGCCGGCGATAGGCATCTTGGTCTTCTCGGCGAGCTCCCACATAGCGGGAATATCGACGGTTGTATTGGGAGCGCCCATGATGAAGGGAGCGCCCTCGCTGAGAGCGGCGTATGCGTAGCACATCGAGGGAGCGACATGCTCTTTGTCGTCGGCCTTCATGGCGGCTTCGAGAGCGGCGAGAGTGCCGTGGATCTTCTCGTCGACGGGAACATAGATTTCGGTTGAGGCTGCCCAGAGAACTACAACGCGGTCAACGCCCGAGTTCTTCTTGAAGTTGCGGATATCCTCGCGCAGCTGCTCTACCATGTCCCAGCGGTCTTTGCAGTTCTTGACGTTGGTTCCGTCGAGACGCTTTGCATAGTTCTTGTCGAAAGCGGCGGGCATGGCCACGATCTTTTCGAGCTCATCCTTGACGGGGTTGATGTCTTTCTCGCGGAGAACTTCGGCGTTGATGGCCGATTCGTAGGCGTTGACGGGATAGACGTCCCAGGCGGCGAAGACAATGTCGTTAAGGTCGGCCAGAGGAACGATCTCGTTATATTTCAGATATTTTTTATCGGCGCCGCGACCAACACGGATCTTGTCGTACTGAGTCATCGAGCCGACAGGTTTTGCCAGGCCTTTGCGGGTCATCAATGTGCCCACCATAAACGTTGAAGAAACGGCACCGAGGCCGACTACCATCACACCAAGTTTGCCTTGTGCGGGCTTAACGTTATTTGCTTTCATAATAGATGATAATGTTGAATTATTTTCGGTTTGTTAGTGGCTTTTCACAGTAGGGTCAACCGGAAAAGCGCTCAAAATTACTGCAATATTTTTGATTGTGAAAAACTTTCTAATATAAAGTAACCTTATATTTGCTAACAACTGTTAACGACGCCGTCATTTAGTCGATTTTATGTAAATATATATTAAAACAGCGTCGATATTGTTAACAACCTATAACAATGCATCGGCAACCTCGCGCAGCGAAGCGATCTGCGACGGGTCGGTCAGCGCATCCTCGTCGGCCGTCCAGCCTTTGCCTTTGAGCCACGCCACGCGGCAGCCCAGCGAGCGAGCCGGCGCTATGTCCTTGCGGAAGCTGTCGCCGACAACGATGACCTCTTCGGGACGAAGACCGAGCGCTTCGACGCCGAGGGCGAAGATGGCGGGGTCGGGCTTGCGCACGCCGACAACCGCGCTCTCGACAACCGAGCGGAAATAGCGGCTGAGGTCGAAATCGGCCAGAACAGCCTCGACATTGCCGTAGAAGTTGCTGACGAGCACCATCGGATAGCGCGCCGCGAGAGCTTCGAGCACGGGGCGGGCGTCTTCAACCGAACGGCGCGCGGCGTCGTAGCAGCGCCGGGCAACCTTCGGAGCCTTGTCGGCGGCGACATCGGGAGCCATCAGGCCGCGGTCGACAAGCCAGCGCATCTCGATATTCATCTTGATTTCGAGAAGGTCGAGGAAGTTATGATGGGGAAGAATGTGGCGCACGCGGGCAAGCTCGCGCTCGGCGAAGACGTATGCGTCGCGGAAGTCGCTCTTGCAGATGTCGATGTTCTCGTCGAGATACGCCTGCCAGATGACCTCGCTCCAGTGGTCGCCGTGAGAATCTATTGTGCCGCCGTAGTCGAAGATGACACCTTTAATAACAGAGTCAGTATTTTCCATCGCGAAGTTCCTGTGTAAGCCGGCGGCAAAGGCGCTCATGGCGGGTCATCATATATATAAGGAGTATATTGAGCACCGTCAGCTCAAAAGCGAAATAGAGCCACGGCATCTCGAGGAAGAGCGACGTGAAGAGCGCTATCGTGCGCCAGTTGAACGAGAGGATGTTCGTATATTTCATCAGCGGAAGGCTCAGGCGACGGAATTCGTCGCGGAAGGCCTGCGGAGGCGCCGACTCGCCGAAACGGTCGCGCAGCTCGTTGCGCAGGGCCTGCATGGCAGGGGTGTAAGCCTCCTGATTGATGGTATATTTGGTGTAGAACAGAAGGGTCAGCTTCTGCCAGAAGTCATGCTTCCAGCTCAGCCCGGCGAGTTTCTTCTTGAGATGGAAGGCGCGCTCGAGCTCACTCCCCTCTTCCCCCTTGAGGAAGTAAAGGTGAAACTGTCGGTAATAGTCGGCCATGGCTGCCTGTTTGGCATGGCAAAGCCCGGTCACGACGGCCACGACCCATATCACCCACTGATGACTCATAAAGAACTCGCTCGTCACATTCTCGCGCAGACAGATGGCCACATAGATGGCGGCAAACCAGATGTCGCCGCTGAGACCGTCGAGAATGCGGCCAAGGCGCGAATACTGACGGGTCATGCGGGCAAGCTGCCCGTCGGCACTGTCGAACGAATTGGCCCATATAAGCAGCAGCATCCCGACTATGTTGAGCCAGATATTCGGGAAATAGAACATCACCCCGGCGCCCAGACCGAGGAAGATCGAGGCGATGGTGATTGCGTTGGGCGTCACCCCGAGCTTGCGGGCTGCGACAGCCCAGGCGTAGCCTATGCGGCGGTAGAAATAGAGGTCGATATGTTCTTCGGTGTCCATCGACTTGAGGCTGTCGCGATACGACGACCCGGCCGCAGACCCGTTCTGACGTTGTGTAGCAGTTTCTGTCATTGACGTTCCTTGATTTTCTTTATGATAGCCTTGGCGATATGCGGGGCTGCCTCCTGACGGCACGGGGCAAACGAAGGCCAGTCGTTGAAGTCGATAATGCGAATCGTTCCGTCGGGGTCGACGATGCAGTCGCCACCGTAGACGATGACGTCGAGAACATCGGCCGCCTGCTGGCATATATGGCGCAGCCCGGCGACATCGAACTCTATGCCGCGGCTGTGGCCGTTGACGGCTTCATGGCCATATTTGCTATGGCCTTCGTCGAAGGGATAGAACCAGTAGAAGAAGGGGGTGTCGCGCACGCCGTAGAACTTAATAAGGTCGCCGACAAGATGGCGGTTGATGACGGCACGCTTGATGCCGCGCAGAAAATATTCCTGAAGAACCTCCTGAGCCTCTTCGGGATGACGGACATACGAAACGTCCTCCTTGTGCATGGCATGGAAGTCGCCGCGCTTTATCCAGGCGCGATCCATCTTCGCAGCCACCATGCGGTCTTTGACAACTTCGTCGGTGTCGACAATAAGGCTGTCGGGGTATGGGATATTACTGCCGAGCAGAATACGCGTCATGCGCTCGCGCGTGCAGTTCTCGATGCCATATCCGCTGTTGATGACCAGCGCGCCGGCGTCTTCGAGCTGCTGAAGGAGCACCATCGAGCGGTGTTCGCGACACATATCGACGATTATGTCTTCCTTGACTTCGCCGGCAATGAACTGCTCTTCGCTGTAGACTTTCACCTCACATCCGCGCTTGCGCAGCTGCTCGGTCGTCAGGTTGAAGATGGCGGCGTCGTTGCCGATATGGTTCGGGCTGTAGGCGCCGGCTCTCATGATACCGGCAATCTTGATTTCAGCCATACGTGTTGAAATATATTTGCGGTTAGTGTTTTCTATGGTTATTTCGAGGCGATGAAAGCACGGGCCGTGGCGATGTCGCCGGCGTGGTCGACGTCGACGATCTTCTCGACAGGCCATGCACGCAGCTTCAGCCCGGCATCGACGAGGGCACGCTGATAGTTGCGCATCCGCGACACTCCGCCGTCGATACAGCGGCGCAGAACGTCGAGGGCGCCGGGCGATGTCAGCCCGTAGACTCCGCCGCTGACATAGCGCACACCATCTTCGAAGCTGTCGAGAAAGCCGGTAATGCGGTTGTCGGCGTCAGTGGCGACATAGAGCGGCTTCTCATCGTCGATAAACGGAGTTACGGCCATATAGCCGTCGCAGCCGTCGGCATCGTTCTCCCACGCCTCGACATAGCGGGCGAAGTCGTCTTCGCGGAAGATCGTGTCGACAGTGGTCAGCACGAACTTGCCGGGAGCGAAGTCACGGCTGACTTCCCAGAACGAATGCATTGAGCTCGGAGTCGACTTCACCGTCAGACGCATCCCGACGGGATAGCTGCGACTGCTCAGATAGTCGGCAACCTCAGTCATCTGCTCGTTGACGATTATCGAAAGGCTTTCGGGGTTATGGTTCATGAAGATGTCGATCAGGCGCCCTATCATCGGACGCCCGTCGAGATCGACAAGCGGCTTGGGGAGCTTAACCCCCTCCTGAACGAGCCGCGAGCCCTCGCCGGCGGCAATAATAGCGTAGTTCATTCTTCAGCTGTTGTTTCGGAAAGAGCCTCGGCGTCGGGCGCCTCGGCCTGATTATCTTTCGGTGATTTCGTCGGCTTGTCGGTCTTGGGAGCCTGCTTGCGCTTCTCGGCGACCTGCTTCTTGAGCGGATTTGCCGAGAATTCGGCGTAGCGGCGGCGGTTGCGCTCGATATCGAGGGCGAGATATATAGCCTCGCGCATCGACTGCTCGTTGGCTTTGCCCGTTCCGGCGATGTCGAAGGCGGTGCCGTGGTCGGGGCTCGTGCGCACGTATGGCAGTCCGGCGGTGAAGTTCACACCGGCGTCCATGGCGAGCGTCTTGAAGGGAGCCAGCCCCTGATCGTGATACATGGCCAGCACAGCGTCGAACCGCGTCCACTGCCCCGCCCCGAAAAAGCCGTCGGCGGCATACGGGCCGAAGCAGAGAATGCCCGCCTCATTGGCCTCAGCGATAGCCGGAGCGATTATATCATGCTCTTCCGATCCGAGCAGCCCCTCTTCACCGGCATGGGGATTGAGAGCGAGAACGGCGATGCGCGGCGTGGCAATTCCGAAGTCTTCGACGAGCGCGCGGTTGAGTGTCGCCAGCCGCTGACGGATAGCGTCGGCCGTGACGCCCTCCTGCACCTTATTAATAGGCGTATGGGCTGTCAGGAGCGCAACGCGCAGGTTGCCGGCGACCATCATCATCAGCGCCTTGTCGCGCCCCGGCTCGGAAAGCGACGATTCGAGATATTCCGTATGTCCCGGAAAGGTAAAAGTCGGACTCTGGATAGTCTTCTTGTCGATAGGAGCTGTGACAAGCACGTCGATCAGACCGGCCCGTAAGTCGGCCACAGCGCGCTCAAGCGACGCAAAAGCAGCTTCACCCCCCTCTTTCGTCGGAGTTCCCGTCTCGATTTTGACACTCTCGTCGACAACGTTCACAAGATTGACAGCATCGGCTACAATATTGTCGGCCGTGTCGGAGATATTGAACTTTATGTGCGGCAGCTCGCAAGCCTTGCGGTAATGCTGGACTATCCGCGACGAGCTATATAAAACAGGCGTCATCAGATCGAGGATACGCTCGTCGGCCAGCGCCTTGAGCGCTACCTCGGGGCCTATGCCGTTAATGTCGCCGTGGGTGATTCCCACTCTTATCTTATTTCCCATAGGGGGTATTCTTTGATTGGTTTAGATATTTCAACCCGTAAAGTTACAACTTTTCCGCGAAAGGGGCGTCCTCGCGGCAACAAAACGGGCCAAAAACAGACCAAAAAGGCCGTCAGTGCATTTTTTTTAAAATTTTCTTCAAAAAAATTTGCACAGTCCAAAAAAGCGCCCTATCTTTGCACTCGCAAAACGGAAACAACGCCGATGCAAAAACTCTCGACAGAGAATCTGGTGCGTTAGTTCAGCTGGTTAGAATGCCTGCCTGTCACGCAGGAGGTCACGGGTTCGAGTCCCGTACGCACCGCTGAGGAGAGAGGAGAATGAGTAATTGAAAATCCATCGCGATTTCATTTACTCTTTCTTTTTTTGCATCCTGCTAACACCATAGAGAAATGGAGGGTCAGCGGATTTTCGGGTCAGCGGATTTTCCGGGTCAGCGGATTTTCCCGGTGGGCAGACGTTGTCTCGGAGTAGAGTGCTATCTTTGCAGGATGAAACCGACCCAACTTTTACGCGCCATCCTTCCGGATGTT
>DBGBEM010000353.1:0-5793 GCA_048477235.1 Muribaculaceae bacterium
CTGTTCAAACAGCCGGGCATGGGAATTACCGTCAGCTCCGACAGCCGCAACGACCGTCCGGCCATACGTCCGCCGATGGCTCCGCCGGCCCCCGGCTATAACGTCAAGCTCCGCGGATGTAACCTCAGGCCGGCCAACACCAACAACACGGCAATCGTCACTTTCCGGGCCAACCCCGACTACGGAATGACTACCCTCGTCACCGGCGACCAGTTCCGCGCCAACGGCGGCGGATGCTATAACGGCAATGACTATTACTTTATCGGCTACACCCAGCTTTTCGGTTCAAGCATAGCCCAATACTACCATTACAATGCATCGACCTGGGAGATGCTCAGCGTCAGAGATGCCGAGGAAGGATGTATCGGCTACGATATGACCTACGACCCGACCGACGGAAAAATCTACGGCATTTTCTACACCGACGACATGACGGGCTATGTGTTCGGAACATTTGACCCCGAAACGGTAACCCGAACCGCTATCGCCACTCTCCCCTGTGAATACTTCGCCATCGCCGCATCGCCCCGGGGCGTCATTTACGCTATCGACGAAGACGGCGACCTCAACACTCTCGACAAGACTTCGGGAAAGGCTACACTCGTCGGCTCCACCGGCGTCAAGCCGCGGTTCAAACAGTCGGCCGACTTCGACGATGCGACAGGTCGCCTCTACTGGGTGGCCGCGAAAGCCGACAATACTTCGGCTTTCTACGAAGTCGACACAACGACCGGCGCCGCGACGAAAATCTTCGATCTGCCCGACGAAGACCAGATCGTGGCCCTCGACGTCATGACGCCCGAAGCCCTTCAAGGCGCCCCCAACACCGCCGATGCCCTGAAAATCGACATTACCGACGGCTCTCTGAAAGGAAGACTGACTTTCACCGCACCCGACTACACCTTCGGCGGTTCGCCGCTGACCGGCAGTCTCAGCTATGAGGTGACCGTCGACGGCACTGTGTCAGAGACAGGAACCGTAGCCGCAGGCGCTACGAAGACTGTCGACGTCGAAGCCACCACTGCCGGGTTCCACACTCTCGGAGTCACCACCTCGAACTCCACCGGGAAATCGCCCGTGCGCGAGCTCAAAGCCTGGTTCGGCAAAGACACCCCCTCGGCAGTTGCGAATATGCGGCTGACCTCCGACAACACGCGCCTCTCGCTCAGCTGGGACGCCCCGACGCAGGGTGTCAACGGCGGATATATCGACGCGGCAGCCCTGCGATATACTGTCGTCCGACAGCCCGACAATGTAACCGTTGCCACTTCGCAGACAGCCACGACCTTCACCGAGTCGTTCTCGACATCGGGCACAGGAGTCTGGTATGATGTCACCCCTGAAGCCGACGGCCTCACAGGGCCGACAGCCTCATCGCCGAAAGCTCTGACAGGAGGTGCCATGTCGGTTCCGTACAGCGAGAATTTCGACAATTCCTCGGCCAACGACTTCTTCACTGTCATCGACGTCAGGAACGACGGCAAGACATGGGAATTCGTCTACGACGAAGACTACAACGAAGGCGACATGCAATGCAAATATTCGTCGGAGAATGCTAAAGACGACTGGCTGATAAGTCCGCCGATACGTCTCGAAAGCGGACGTCTCTACAATATCTCGCTCGATGTCAGGGCCCGCTCCGGCTCGCTCTATCCCGAGACGATGGAAATAATGATGGCCACCGCCGCCACGGCCGAAGCCATGAAAGCCGACAACGCCGTCACGGTCATGGAGGAACAGACATTCCGCTCGTCGAGATTCACCACCGTGACCAATCTCGTTCAGGTTCCGGCCGACGGAATATATTATATCGGAATCCATGCGACGACCAAGGCCGACAGTGACGTGCTCGCCATCGATAATCTCAAGGTGACTCAGGAAGCCGGCTCGAACGCCCCGGCCGCTGTGACAGACATTAAGATTGTTCCCAATGCCGATGGCTCGGAAGGCCTGACACTGACTTTCACGACGCCCTCACTCTCGATTGCCGGAAACAACCTCAGGTCGCTTTCGAAAGTCGAGATCTACCGCGGCGAAACTGTTGTCCACACCGTTGCACCCGTCGAGCCGGGCAAAACCTATACATGGTATGACGCCGCCCCGGCGAAGGGTCTCAACACCTACGACCTCCGCGCCTTCGACGGTGATCTGCGCGGTCTTGCCGGAACAGCCTCGGGATTCTCGGGATTCGACGTTCCGGGACGTCCGAAAAACGTGCGCGTGACCGAGAAAGACGGATTCGTCGGCCTGACGTGGGAAGCCCCGACCGAAGGGGAACAGGGAGGCGTATTCGACAAGAACGATCTCTCATACATAGTGCTCGACTCGGAAAGCAACATAATAATGGAAGACCTGACCGACACTCGATGGGATTTCCGTCCGCAGCTCGAATCGGAACAGAATCTCTATGCATGGAGCGTTGCCGCCAAGACATCGGCCGGCATAGGCTATCCGGCAAACTCAAACGTCATTGCCCTCGGAACGCCTTATGCCCTACCGTTCAAAGACTCGTTCCCCAAGGCCATCAACCAGACTACCCCGTGGGGACAGTATATCTCAGGACAGGGAGGCCGCTGGTTCACCTCCGACACAGGCGTCAGCCCGATAGCCAATCCCCAGGACAACGACGGCGGTCTTCTGACCTTCATTCCCAAGGCTGACGACGACGAAGCTCTCATTTATTCAGCCAAAATAGATGTCAGCGACGCCAAGGCGCCTGTTGTCGACTTCTGGTACCACTACGCAGCCGGCATGACAGGCAATCTCGCCATCGAGGCAGCCGCAAACTACGGAAACTACACCGAAGTCTCGCGCATCGACTACACCAAGGCCCGTGAAGGCTGGAATTTCGCGAGAATACCGCTTGACAAAATCGATTGTTCGGGATTCATCCAGTTCGGTCTGCGTGCCTCGACAGGCGACGCGACCCGCCATCTCCATGTCGACAATCTCGTTGTCCGCGACCCTGCCACCAACGACCTTCTCGCCCTCGATGTCACTGCCGCCGGTGATCTTAAAGTCGGCTCGGAGACAACCGTCACCGCCACAGTCCAGAATATCGGCACAACCACCGTGTCGGATTATACTGTCGAACTGTGGGTTAACGGAATGCAGCTCGGAAGCACTCCCGGAACATCTATTGAACCGCTGAAGACAGCCACGTTCGACTTCAAAGTCACTCCTACGGTGGCTATGTCGGCAAAAGCGTCGTTCGGAGTAAAGGTCATCAACACCGGCGATGCCAACCTCGCCGACAACACCTATATCGGCTCGTACTACGACGTCGAAATGCCGCGCTGGCCTGTCGTAACGGATCTCACCGGCAGCTACGACGGCGCCAACGTCAATCTCGAATGGACGCCCATGACAGATGCCGTGCTCGAGCCCGAACATGTGACCGACAAGGTCGAGACCTACGAGCCATTCATAATCGACAACATCGGCGACTGGACAACTGTCGACGTCGACGGCGGAGAGGGAACCTTCACAATCAAGAACACCTCGAGCTTCAATGTCGACTATCCCAACGCCGGCAAGCCGATGGCCTTCCAGGTATTCAACCCCTCGCAGGCCGGTCTGCTTCTTGTCAACGGCGAAGGGTCGCCGACAGGATGGATGCCTCATTCGGGCAACCAGTATTTCGCAGCCTTCGGCGACACCGACGGTGCCAACGACGACTGGCTGATCTCGCCCGAGCTGTCAGGTGAAGCCCAGACTATAACCTTCTTCGCCCGAAGCTACTCCGACATATACGGACTCGAACAGATCGAGGTGCTGACTTCGGCTACCGACCGCAACACCGAGAGCTTTGAGCGCGTCAAAGGAATCGCCCGCGACGTTCCCGCCGCGTGGACGCAATATACCGTCGAGCTGCCCGAAGGCACACGCTTCTTCGCCATACGGTGCACCTCGCGCAACCGCTTCGTGCTTCTGGTCGACGACATCTCGTTCATTCCCGCCGGCGCCACACCGACCTCCATCGCGATCAAAGGCTACAATGTCTATCGCAACGGCATACTGTTAAATGACGAAATCATCACCGAACCGCGCTTCTCCGAGCCGTTCGCTAAGAAACAGTCCCCCAAATATGCCGTCACAGCCGTCTACGACAAATGTGAGTCGAACTTCTCGAACATCGTGACAGTCAATACCTCGGGAATCGACGCCGTCGACAGCGACAATCTGCGCGTCATGGCCTCGGAAGGCTGCATCGTAATAGAGAACGGCCGCGGCATAGACGTTACCGTCTGCCGTCCCGACGGAATAACCGTATGGAAAGGCACGCCGGCAACAGCCCGTCAGACCATCGGACTTCCTCAGGGAATCTACATTGTCTCTACGAAGACCAAAACAGTAAAAGTGCTTGTCCGCTGACAACAACCGTCAATATTCAAGCGCGCCCGTGCCCCATTCCGGCACGGGCGCGTTTCATGTCCGCAGGCATGGAATCCGAAGCACAACGGAATAGACCGACGACGAAGCGCGGCTCTGATAGCTGAACTCCGAGCCGTAAAGCAGTTCAAGACGCCGAAGTGTATTGGCGAGTCCGAGTCCCCCGGCCTTGTCGCTGCGGCAGCTTTCGACCGATCCTATAGTATTCTCGCAAATAAACATCAGGCCGCGGTGTGTTTCCGTAAATCTAACCGAAATCTGTCGCCGTCCGCCTGAGGGCGCACTATGTTTGACAGCATTCTCGACAAAGGTCGCAAACAACAGCGTCGGCACGGAAATCTGCCCTACCTCCCCGTCTGTCTGTATCTGATACTCGAGGCCGTCGATACGTGTACGCGCCAGATTCAGATAGGTGCGCAGGTCCGAACAGAATTTTCAGTACCTCCGGCTTATACGACACTCCGACAGGAACTACCGACGAGCCGATATAGAGATCGTTATTGTCGAACGAATCGATTTTGTCGCGGTTGACTATATATGATTTCCCGACCCTGAGAAATTGCGGCGGAAGAGCCTCTTCGAGCGATTTGACGGTCATGCGCGTTACAACACGCCGATCGGCAGTATGGATTATCAGATAGTCCTTCAGCCCCTCGGCAAAGGTTATTTCATCGACACGAAGCCTGACATAACGTCTGTCGGATTTCACTGTCAAAATCTCTTCCGACGCCGATGCCACAGGAGGTGACGGCGTCTCGGCGACAGCCATCATCCCCGCGAAAGTCAACGCCTTGACGACAGCCCGGTTGAACCTGTCAGAGTCGATAGGCTTCATCAGATAGTCTGTTGCATCGACATCGTAGCTCTCACAGGCATAGTCGGAATATGCCGTCGTGAAAACTATCTGACACCGTTCGGGAAGGCGCCGCGCAAGCTCATCAAGCTCACGCCCGATGGTGTCGGGGGCCTCTTCGGCCGCGGCGGTTCCTGCCATTGTAATAAGCCACACAAATCTGAAGTATCAGTCTGTCGAAAAGCGACAAACTGATTCCCGGCTGCGACGAATCATCGCTGAAGATAAACCAACATGGATTCAGGCCAGCTCGTCGAGCTCAAGCCAGCGGAGTTCTTTGGCGTCGAGCTCCGAGCTGACGGCCTCATAGCGGCGCGAGGCCGCGGCGAAGTCTTCGGCTGTCCCGTCGGCGAAAGCTGCCTCAAGAGCCTTTTTCTCAGCTGTCAGGGCGTCGATTTCGGCAGTCAGCGCCTCATATTCCCTGCGCTCTTTGAAACTCATGCGCGCCGGACGTTCGCTTCGGGGCTTCGTCTTTTCGGCCGGCGCCGACGGCTCGCTGCGCCGTTCTTCGCGGGCCCGTTCGTCAGCCCATGAGCGATACTCCGTAT
>DBGBEM010000354.1:0-11447 GCA_048477235.1 Muribaculaceae bacterium
CGGCGATAGAGACGATCTCGTAGTCGGCCATGGTTGTCTTCATGCCTTCGTTGAAGTTGTCGAAAGCGCCCTTGAAATCGCTTCCGGCAACGAGGAACTGCACAACCGAACGCTTCTCGGTGGCGGTCTTCTCGTCGATAGTTATGAAAGCGGCTTTGACGAGATACCATTTGTCGGCGGTATCGTCGCGGAAGATCTCGGAAATCTTTGTGCGCTTGACAGCCGAAACGGTGAACTCGCCCGAGATGAAGGGGGTCTGCTCTTCGATTATGCGGGCCTCGGCCTCGGTGAAGCTCAGGGCGTCGACAAGATAAGGCTCGTTGACTTTCTTGACCGAGCCGTTTTCCATTGTTTTATCGTAGTGGACTTTACATTCAAACCAGTTTGCCATAGCGGAAATGAGTTTATTAGTGTCTATATTATAAATGTGTGTCAGAAATCTTCGGTGACGCGGTCGACGAGCTTCCATTTGCCGTCGGCCCCGCGGGCGAAGATATAGCTGTAGTCGGGCGAACGGTCGTAGCCGCAGACAAGTTTGACCCGCGACGGGTCGACGACCTGCCAGGTCTGGATATATCCCGTTTCATGGCCCGAGGCAACGACCAGAGCGCGATAGTCGGCGATGCTCTTCAGAGCGAATATCGGCGACAGGCTTGTGCGCTCTTTGGCGAATGAGCCGTCGGTAGTGAACTTCACGAGGAACTGCGCGAACGGCTCGTCGCCGCTGTTGCAGGGGGCCGAGGGGGAGGTCACCGCCGCCTGAGAGGCATCGGCGGCGCGGCGCAGGGCCGGAATGTCGGCTGCCGACGCGACGACAGCGATCAACAGAGCGAGAAGAGATGTTATGATGCGGTTCATTGCCCGGGCTGCATTAGGCGTGCGAGATATTTCCCTATGATGTCGAACTCGATATTGACGACCGTTCCCTCGGCGATGTCGCCGAAGTTGGTGTTTTCGAGCGTATAGGGAATTATGGCTACGTCGAAACGGCGAGCTTCGGAGTCACAGACAGTAAGGCTGACGCCGTTGACGGTGACCGAGCCTTTCTCGACGGTGACATATCCCTTGCGTTCGAGGGCGGGATCGATGTCGTAGGCGAAGGTGAACCGGCGGCTGCCGTCGAGCTGTTCGACGCCGGTGCATCGGGCCGTGGTGTCGACATGGCCCTGCACGATATGGCCGTCGAGGCGACCGTTGACCCTCATGGAGCGCTCCACGTTGACGCGGCTGCCCGGCTCGAGAAGGCCGAGGTTCGAACGGCGCAGAGTCTCTTCGATAGCCGTGACGGTATAGCATTCGCCGTCGATGGCGGTCACTGTGAGGCAAACGCCGTTGTGGGCGATGCTCTGGTCGATGCGCAGCTCGGAAGTGAACGGGCAGCGCAGTGTGATGTCGATATTTCCGCCACGGCGCTCGACAGCGACAACCGTGGCCATTGCTTCAACTATTCCTGAGAACATAAGTCGATACTGTTAACTTGTAGCGGCGGGCCTCCGAAGCCGGAGACCCGCCGCAAAGATACTAAAAAAATTCGGTAATCAATTGCCGCATCCGCTGCAACCGCAGGCGCCGTCGTTGTCGTCGCAGTTGCCCGAACAGCCGCAGCTTCCGCAGCCTCCGGCGGGCCGGATTTCCTCGGGAGTGGCGTCGCGCACGGTCTGCACATGGCCCTTGAAGTGGATGTTCTTGCCGGCAAGGGGATGGTTGAAATCCATAGCCACCTCTTTATCAGTTATTTCAGTCACAAGACCTACCATCTGGAAGCCTTCGGCGGTCTGCATCGGCAGGAGGGCTCCCACTTTGACGCGCGAGTCGAATTTGCCGTCTATCTCGAAAATCTCTTTTTCGAGACGGGCTACACGCTCGGGATCACGCGGGCCGAAAGCGTCGGCGCTGTCGACATAGACGTCGAAGCTGTCGCCCTGCCCCAGCCCCTCGATGGCGGCTGCCAGCGGCTCGATGACACCGGGAGTAACTCCGAACACGATCTTCTCGGGATCGGCCGGATCGACCTGATGGACAAGTTCTTCGTCGTCTTTGGCTTTGACTACATAAAGGTCGTAGACAAGCTCTACATATTTTCCGGATTCGATTTTTTCCATTTCTTGTTGTTTGGTTATATGATTCAGTATAATAACGTCGGGAAGGCGTCGGTCGGCTCTGATTTACGATTTTTTAAATGTCAGTCGACGACAAAACCGTCTTCGAACCTGACGAGGCGCCCCGAAGGATAGACCCACGTCTCGAAGATGACGCCCGAAGAGCCGTTTCCGGCCCGGCGGTCGACGTCGGAAGGAGCGCCGACAGCCAGCCTGACCTGCTCGCGCGTCATTCCGGCCACCACGCGCCCCTCGACGATGTTGCGCCAGGTGGCGTCGTCGATATTGCGCCAGCGCAGGCGCGGATCGCTGAGGGTCAGCAGTGATTCGAAGCGGCGCGACGTGTGTCCGGCGGCGGGGCCGGGTGTCAGAAGCAGCGTGCCGCGCTCGGGACTGACACCGTCGGAGGCGGTGAAGCAGAGCCGCAGAGGATAGTCGGCCGTTCCGGGGCAGACGCTGTCGACGCGGATAGCGATATACTTGCGCCCTTTCAGCGGAGCGCCGAGACTGTCGCGCCAGACATCGGTGACGAGCCAGAGCGGCCGCGACATCAGGCGCCGGCGCCCGGCATCGACAATGTCGAGCTCGACGAGGAAGGGCACCGGCGAAGCGGCGCGCTGTCCGGCGCGGTAGACGAGGGTGTCGCCCCGGTCGTCGGTGAAAAGCTGCTCCACGGCCTGCGAGCCGGTGACGGTGGCTACGCTGCGCTGTCCGGCATAGCGGATAACCGATCCGGCCAGCGGGCGCCCCGGAGCCGATGCGCCAAGCAGCAGGGCAAAGCGGTCGTCGACAACGGCGAAAGCTTTTCCCGGAGCCCAGCGGTCGGCAGGCTCGGCGACAATGTCGTCGAGAAAGGTTGCGTCGGGATCGGCCCGGCGCGCCTCTTCGCCGGAGGGCGCCTTTATGCGCGGCGTGCTCTCAACGCCGGTGAAACACGACGTCAGCATGGCCGACACTGCGGCGGCAAGCAATGAAGCGGCAATTCTCATCTGGGATCGTCGAGATGCATGTTCTCGAAGATGAAGGCGTAGATGTCGGCCCACTCGTCGACAACCTTCGACACGGGTTTTCCGGCGCCGTGACCGGCGTTGCTGTCGATTCTGATGAGCTTCGGCTCGAAGCCGGGATCGGCCTCCTGGAGCGTTGCGGCATACTTGAACGAATGGGCGGGAACGACGCGGTCGTCGTGGTCGGCGGTGGTCACGAGGATAGCGGGATAGACCGCCTTGTCGTTATGGATATTGTGGAGAGGCGAATAGTTCAGCAGATACTTGGCCATCTCGGGGCTGTCGTCGCTGCGGCCGTAGTCGGGCGCCCAGTTCCAGCCGATGGTGAAGAGATGGTAGCGCATCATGTCCATGACGCCGACGCGCGGTATTGCCACAGCGAAGAGGTCGGGACGCAGGTTGACGCAGGCACCGACGAGCAGACCGCCGTTGCTGCCCCCCTCAATGACGAGTTTGTCGGGACAGGTGTAGCCCTCTTTGATGAGATATTCGGCTGCCGAGATGAAATCGTCGAACACATTGAGCTTGTTCTGCTTGGTGCCGGCGATATGCCATTCCTCGCCATACTCGCCACCGCCGCGCAGATTGGCCTGGGCATAGACGCCGCCGTTCTCGAGCCAGAGCATGCGGGCCGGCGAGAAACCGGGAGTGAGCGACACATTGAAGCCGCCGTAGCCGTAGAGATAGACGGGATTCTGGCCGTTCAGCTCGATGCCTTTCTTATGGGTTATGAACATCGGAATCTTCGTGCCGTCTTTCGAGGGATAGAAGACCTGGGTTGTCACATAGTCGTCGGGGTTGACGCCCTTGATGTCGGGACGGCTTACCAGCTCCGACTTGCCTTTGTCGAGGTTATAGGAATAGACACCCGAAGGCTCGGTGAACGAGGTGAAGCTGTAGAAGACATCCTTGCTCTTCGGAGAGGCCGACACTCCGGCATATCCGAGACCGGGAAGATCGAGCTTACCGATGACCTTTCCGTCGAGACCGGCGATATCGATATGGCTGACGGCATCCTGCTCGTAGGTCAGCAGAAGGCGATCAGGGCCGGCGAAGACCACGCCTGTCAGCACGCCCTCTTTCTCGGGCACGAGCTCCTGCCAGTTCTCGCGGGCCGGATTGTTGGCGTCGGCCGTCATAAGGCGGTTGCGGCGGGCGCCGTAGTTCGTCAGAAGATATATCTTGTCGCCGACGGCGTCGACTACCATAGTCTCATAGTCCTGCTTCGGGTCGAGGGTGACGAACTCAAGCGGTTCCTTGCCGAGGCGCGCCATCTTCAGGGCATTCCCGAGCCCTTCGCCCGATTCGGTCACGAAAAGGAGCTCGCTGTTGCGGTCGGGAACCTGAGCTGTGTGGAAGTGGAGCGGGTTGGCCGGATCTTCATAGATGAGCTTGTCGGAGGCCTGCGGCGTTCCGAGACGGTGGTAATAGATACGGTGGTTGGTGTTGGCGTTCGAGAATTCCTTTCCCTGTCCGGGGCGCTCATAGGCGCTGTAGAAGAATCCGTCGTTGCCGTGCCAGACGCCGTCGGTGAACTTTGCCCATTCGATATGGTCTTTGAGCAGCTTGCGGCTCTTGGTGTCCATAACGAAAATTTCGACCCAGTCAGAGCCGTTGCGGCTGACAGTATAGGCCGTGTAGCGCCCGTCGGGACTCTGGGTCACCCCTTTGAGGGCAGCCGTTCCCTCGGCCGAGAGTTTGTTGGGATCGATGAACACCTCGCGCTTGCGGTCGGTCGGGCGTTTCATGCGGTAGAGCACGCTCTGGTTCTGGGTTCCGTCGTTGTCGTAGATATAATACATTCCGTCGTTGCCGCGGAAAGGCAGGCCGCTGCGGCGGTAGTTGTAGAGCTCGCCGAGGCGCTCTTTCATGCGGGCGCGGGCGGGGATATTGTCGAGATATTCACGCGTCAGGGCGTTCTCTTCCTTCACCCACTGCAGAGTTGCGGCGGCGGTGTCGTTCTCGAGAGGACGGTAGGGGTCGGCGAGCTTTATGCCGAAATAGTTGTCGACAGTCTGCGACGTCGGCGCCTTCGGATAGACGAACTGGGCCTTGCGGCGCGGAACGCGGGCGTCGGCCCCGGAAGCGATGATTGCAGTCATGGCCACGATTGTTATGAATTTCTTCATTGTCGATGGTATTTGATTAAAGGTTAGATATTGTCGAACTCACGGATGGCGGCGACATAGACGGGGTCGAGCGGCGCGCCGGTGGCCGTGGCCGGGTCGAATCCGGCCAGCACTGTTGTGCAGCGCGCCTTCAGATGTCCCGTGGCGGTGTCGACGATGCGCTGGTCCATTGTTATCGAGCGGTTTCCGATACGGGCCACGCGGGTGAACATCTCGACGCTGTCGTTGAAATATGTCGGTTCGAAAAGGTCGCAGTTGACGTTGACGACCACGATCGGTATATGCCGGAAATCGACATCGGGAAGCGCCGTCTCGAAATAGCGGGTCTTGCCCATGTCGAAAAGGGTTATGTAGACACTGTTGTTGACATGGCCGAGCATGTCGATATCGTTGAAGCGGAGCTGAACGGGCAGATAATGCCGGAAAACGGCCGCTTCGGCGGGGATGCGCGGGTTGCCTGTTGCGGGATGGGATATGGTGCGGGGTTCCATTCAGTGGAATTTTATGTCGGTTATGACGGTGGAGCCGACAGCCCTGTTGAGGGCCTCGACGAGCGCCGTGCGGTTGAACGACAGCTCGTTTTTCACTACCGCCGAGGTCAGGTAAACATGGAAAATATGGTTCGAGTCGACGTAGCGGCGCGTTGTCATGCGGTTGATGGCCTGACCGACGACATCGGGCCAGAGCGACGAGAGGCGGTAGGCATTGAAATCGTCGGCCTGACCGGTCATATTGATGGCCTCGTCGATGATCTGGCCGAGACTTTTGGCTTCGCTGCGTTTCATAGGGCGACGGGCGTGAATTCTCCGGCGGCGACGTTCCAGAGGCGCGGCTCGCCTCCGGCACGGGCTATGATGGAGTCGAGGTTGACGCGGTTGGTGTCGGTCACGAAGATCTGTCCGTATGAACCGTCGGCCACCAGATTCATTATGCGGCTGACGCGGTCGGCGTCGAGTTTGTCGAAGATGTCGTCGAGCAGCAGCATAGGCTTCATGCCGGCGATGTCGCCGAGGAACTTCCACTGGGCCAGGCGGAGGGCCACGGTGAAGGTCTTGCACTGCCCCTGGCTACCCGTGCGGCGCATCGGCAGGCCGTCGAGGCTCATGTCGATATCGTCGCGGTGGACACCCGAGGTCGTGAAGCCGACAGCGGCATCGTGGAGCCTCTCACGGTCGAAGATGTCGGTCATCGACGAGTCGTTGAGAGCGCTCTCGTAGGTCAGCAGAGGCGCCTCGTCGGTTCCGGCCACGGCGCCATAGAATCCGCCGAACAGCTGCTGCAGGCCGTCGATCCAGGCGGCGCGGCGAGAGTGGATGGCCCGCGCGGTGGCGTCCATGGTCAGTTCGAGCACCTCGAAGAGGGCGCGGTCGCCCGAGCGGTCGCGCAGCAGGCGGTTGCGCTGGGCCAACGCGTTGTTGTAGCGCGTCAGGGCGTCGAGATAGGCAGCGTCGCCCTGACTGATGACCATGTCCATCCAGCGGCGGCGTTCCTCGCCAGACCCCTGAATCAGGGCGATGTCTGACGGAGCAACCATCACCAGCGGGAAGCGGCCTATATGCTCGCTCAGGCGCGCATACTCCTTGCCGCCGCGCTTGAGGCTCTTCCGGCGCCCGCGCGCCATTCCGAGCGACAGCTCTTCGTCGGCTCCGCGACGGATATAACGGGCATGAGCCAGGGCGAAATCCTCGCCCCGGCGAATCAGAAGGCTGTCGCCGACGCCCGTGAAGCTACGGCAGAAGCTCAGATAGTGGATGGCATCGAGCAGGTTGCTCTTGCCCTGGCCGTTGTTGCCGACGAAACAGTTTATGCCGGCAGAGAACTCCAGCGACGCGTGGCCGATATTCTTGAAGTTTGTAAGCTCGAGGCCCAGCAGCTGCATCAGCCCCGGCTTAGACAGTCAGAATTTCTTTCTCCTTGGCGGCGAAAACGTCGTCGATGCGCTTCGAGAAGCGGTCGTAGGCTTTCTGCACCTGAGCCTCGCCGTCTTTCGACACATCTTCGCTCATGCCGTTCTTGACGGCTTTCTTCAGGCCTTCGATGGCGTCGCGGCGGGCGTTGCGGATGCTGACCTTGGCCTGCTCGGCCTCGGCTTTCGACTGCTTGACGAGCATCTTGCGGCGCTCTTCGGTCAGCGGCGGAATGGCCAGACGGATAACTTCGCCGTTGTTCTCGGGTGTGATGCCTACCTCGCTGTCGAGGATAGCCTTCTCGATAACCTTGAACATCGGTTTCTCCCAGGGGGTTATGACGATTGTGCGGGCGTCGGGCACGCTGATGTTGGCGACATTGCTCAGGGGCACGCGACTGCCGTAGTAGTCGACGCGTATGCCGTCGAGAATCTTCGGATTGGCCTTGCCGGCGCGGATATGGGCCAGCGCTTCCTCGAGGTAGCTGACAGCCAGCTCCATCTTCTCATTGGCGGGATTGAGATAATCTTTGATTTCGCTCATAATTATTATGGTTTAAGGTTTAATGCGTTGTGACGGTTGTGCCGACAGGCTCGCCGGCCACAACCTTGGCGAGGTTGCCGGGGGTGTCCATGTCGAAGACAACGACCGGCATACCGTTCTCCTTGGCCAGCGCCGTGGCGGTCAGATCCATTACCTTAAGGCCGCGGGCAAGCACCTCGTCGTAGGTTATGGTGTCGAACTTCGTCGCCGTAGGATCTTTCTCGGGGTCAGCGGTATAGATGCCGTCGACGCGGGTTCCCTTGAGCATGACGTCGGCCTTGACCTCGATAGCACGCAGGGCGCTCCCGGTGTCAGTAGTGAAATAGGGATTGCCGGTCCCGCCGGCTATGATGGTCACCACGCCGTTCTCAAGACTCTCGATGGCGCGGCGGCTCGAATAGTAGTCGCCTATAGGATACATATTCAAGGCCGTGAACACGGCCGACTTGCGGCCTATGGCCTCGAGCGCGCTGTTGAGAGCCAGCGAATTGATGACCGTAGCGAGCATCCCCATCTGATCCCCCTTGACGCGGTCGAATCCTTTGGCGGCGCCGCTGAGACCGCGGAAAATATTGCCGCCGCCGATGACGATAGCGATCTGAACCCCCTCGGCGGCGAGAGCGTCGATCTGACGGGCGTAAGCGGCGAGGCGATCCGAATCGATGCCGTGGCCCTGACCGCCGGCCAGCGACTCACCGCTAAGCTTGAGAAGTATGCGTTTATAAACAGGTTTCATAACTCTTCGGGTATTTTCGACAAAGATAAACAAAAAACGCGAAAAACCATCGCGCCGGCTCCGTCGGCCCTCGCTTATAAGACTTATAAGACTGATACGATTTATAAATTTTATAAGGTATCGTAGAGGGTGCGGAGGAAGGCTTCCATGGCGGGGGCGAGCTCGCAGTGGCGGCGCGCCATCACTTTGCGGGCTGTGTCGACGAATTTGGCGAAGGGCTGACGGGTCATTCCGGCGGCTCCGCCCATCGAGAAGGAGGGAATGAAGGTGCGCGGGAAGCCGGCGCCGTAGATGTTGCAGCCGACACCTACGGAGGTGGCGGTGTTGAACATTGTGTTGATTCCGGCTTTCGAGTGGTCGCCCATTATGAGGCCGGTGAACTGGAGGCCGGTGGGCTCGAAGCGCTCTGTGGCGTAGCTCCAGAGGCGTGTCTCGAGGTAGTTGTTCTTGAGGTTCGATGAGACGCATCCGGCGCCGAGGTTACACCATTCGCCGATAACGGCATTGCCGAGGAAGCCGTCGTGGGCCTTGTTGCTGAATCCGGTGAACACGGCGTTGTTGATCTCGCCGCCGACCTTGCAGTGGGGGCCTATGGTCGTGCCGCCGTAGATCTTCGCGCCCATGTTGAGCTGAGAATGGTCGCACAGGGCGAGCGAACCGCGGATATTGACGCCTTCCATCACCGTGGCATCGCGGCCGATATAGACCGGGCCGCCGAGGGTGTTTATCGTGGCGCAGAGCAGTGTGGCGCCCTCTTCGATAAAGAGTCGCGAGGGGTCGCCGATGAGGCGGCAGGTCGGGTCGAGCGGCTGCGACGTGCGTCCGGCCGTCAGCAGCTCGAAATCGGCGGCGATGGCGGAGTCGTTGCCCGCGAAGATGTCGGTCAGGCTGTCGATGGCAGTGAGCTCTCCATAATATTCGCGGGAGGAAGTCTCGGCGCCGTTGCGGGCTATGAGGCGGTCGCCCTTGCGCAGGGCCTCGCCGGGAGCGAGCGAACCGACAGCGTCGGCAAGCGCAGCGTCAGGCACGATATTGCCCGCGATCCACAGGCCGCGCGAGGGGTCGGGAGCGGGATTGAAAACAGGCTGGAGAGCAGCGTCGGCTGTGGCCACGCTATAGTCGCCCGGAAGGCGACGCTGCCATTTTTCTTCGATTGTCAGTATGCCCTGACGCAGGCGGGCGCAGGGGCGGGTGAGGGTCAGGGGCTTCAGTCGCGCCTGAACCTCGGCAGGGTCAAAAAGAATGATTTCCATAACTGTTGCAAAGATAGTCAATTTAGCACGACAGAGCACGGAAAGCTCAATCAGCTAAACACCTTTTAACAATCCCTGCACGCTTTCGAGCACATCGACAATGGTAGTTTTGCAACGAAACAACAACGTTTCTACAACATTTTAGCAACACTCAAAAACCTTTCTCAATCACTATGTTATCACAAATCCACCGCCGCAACACCGACCTGATGGCTGCAATTCGCCGCGAGGCTAAAAAAGCGGGAGTCAAGGAACTGCGCGGGCGCGTTCTCAACAGAATAGTCGACCGGGCCCTCGAAGGGGGCGCCCCTCACTTCTATGTCAGCTATGAGCGCGCCCTTGAGGTTATCCATCGGCACAGGCCGTCGATAAACGGGAGCACGCGCTCGCTGAGAGTCAGAATGTGGGACGACATCAGGCGGCTTGCCGAAGAAGAGATGGCCGACGACCCCGAAAGCGACATCCATCAGGCCATATCGCGCGTTCTTTTCCTCTCCCCCGCCCCACACTTCTACATCTCGCGCGCAACGGCACTCGGCATCTACCACACTACCGTAGCCTACGAGCGCATGAGAAACGAAAAACAGCGGCGCCTCTACCGCCACCGGCGCGACAACAATCACTAAAATCAACCAGACAACAACCATGACAATCACAACAACCTACGAAGCAGTTCTCAACATAATCCGCGCCCGACTGGCGCTCGACATCTCTCTGGCCGACAACGCCTACGCTGCGCGGCTTCTCTGCGACGACAGCGACGCGGCGCTGCGGAGCGCCATCGACGGAGCATGGCCCGCTGTCGCTCTGGCGCTTGCGCCCCTCGTCGACGAAGCCCCTGCCGAGCCGCTGACAATGGAAATCGGAGCTCTTGACGTTCTTCCGCGCGGACTCGGTCTGGCCTTCAGCCGGGCTGTGGAAGAGGCGCTGGCCCTCGAAGCGCTTGCCGCCATCCACGCCGGCGAGGCGGGAACAGCCGGCCGTTATTCCGAAATGAGCCGAAGGGCCGCAGAGCGCGCTTTAGCAATCGCCGCAGGCACGAACGATTACAGTCCGCGCCATATTCCGCGCTGGCCCTACTGACCAACCGAAAAAAACAGTATCTTTGCGGCTGTAACATAAACCAGCCGATTATGAGAATCAACATTCTGACTATTGCCGCCGCACTGGTTCTGACAGCCTGCGGCGGCAACACCGACAAACGAATCGACGCCGCAGCCGAAGCTGACGAGAAAGCCGCCACCGAAGCTCAGGCCGAAGCCCCCGGCGCCGTCGAAGCATACACGGCTCCGACAGTTTCGCCCGACCCGTCGATGCCTACCATCGTCGACTTCAACGCAGCATGGTGCGGTCCCTGCCGGATGTTCGGGCCAATTTTCGACGCTACCGCCGTGAAATACAAAGGGAAAGCCCGTTTTCTGAGCGTCGACGTCGACAAGGCCGAAGAGCTCGCACACGCCTACGGCGTCAACGCCATTCCGCAGGTGACGATAATCTACAGCGACGGCACTTCGGAATCGCGGACCGGCCTGATCGAACAGCCTGAATTCGAAGCCCTCGTCGAAGCCGCCATAGCGTCGAACAACGCGCGCCGCTGACCCCTTTTTCTGCCGCCCCACGCAATAATAACGGCGCGCCGGCGTTTCTCTATTGATGAAAATTCCGGCAAAAATCCTGACAGCACTGTTTCTGACGGCGGTGTCGCTCGCAGCGGCACCGTCTGTGGCTGCCCGCGGCTTCAACGACAAGCTTGTAAACCGCCCATACGCCGAC
>DBGBEM010000355.1:0-6885 GCA_048477235.1 Muribaculaceae bacterium
TCTTAAGCCATGAGGCATCATCCGTATAAGCCAAAGGGCCGGAAAAAATCCGACCCCGACCTTATACGGCATGACGCGAAAGTCTATTGCTGGCGGGGTGCTCCTCAGCAGAGCCCGCTTCCTCTTCAACTTTCTGTTACAAAGGTAGTTATTTTTCGGCGCCTTCACAAGCGAATGTTAATTGATGTTAAAATTACCTTTGCCTATTGCACCACAACATAGAAGGGACGTGCCTTTGGCACGTAGCATTGCAGCCGATTGATTATCAGTTGCGTATGAAATGTTTCAAAGGCACGTCCCTACAGCCGAATACGGGCAGCTTATCTGCAAATCATCAAAATAAAAATAAGCATGAAAAAACGCATTTTTACTGTTGTTACGGCTCTCTGCGTTATGTGCGGTCTCATGACCGCCCAGACGCCCCGGGTTATTACGCAGCAGTCTGAACCGGCTCTCACTCAGGGGCTAATAGGGCCCCAGCCGGCTTCAAAAGCCAACTTCCGCCTTCCCAAGGCGAAGAAAGTTGCCACTGTCAGGCCCCCCATGCGCGCCGAAGCAGCCGATGAAACCCCAGTGCTCTACGGCTCGCTGATTTCATACGCCGCAGGAGGTGCTTCAGACAAGACCTATGGCATCTACAGTTTTCCGGCATCGGCCGACATGACGTTCACCCCGCTGGTGACGTCGCCGAATATGCTCGCCAATGCCGGCGCCACCTATGCCAACGGCAAATACTATTTTATCTACTACGCCGAAGCTATGGGCGCCCTGCTCACCTACTACCGTATCGCCGATGCCGATACGTGGGAACTGCTCTCGAGCTTCCGAGTGGATAACACCAGCCTCTGCACCGACCTCACCTACGACCCGACAACCGAAACCATCTACGGCTGCTTCCGCAATGCCGCCGGAACAGGCTATGTGTTCGGCACGATGTCGAAAACCGATGCCTCGGTGACCCCTATCTCGGCTCTCGAGACGCCTCTGTTCACTCTCGCAAGCGATGTCAACGGAACCCTCTACGGCATCACGGCCGCCGGAAATCTTGTCACCGTCAATAAGGAAACCGGCAAGCTGACCACTGTCGGCCCGACCGGTATCAAACCCGCCTACACCCAGTCGATGACCTTCGACATGGCAACCGGGCGCCTCTTCTGGACTGCCTGCACCGAGAAATCCAACGGCCTCTATGAGGTCGACCCCAAAACCGGTGCCACCACTCTGATAAAGCTCTTCGACGGCAATGAAGAGTTCAGCGGTCTCTACACCCGCTCGCAGGGCGCCGCCGCAAAAGCGCCCGGCGAACTGACCGACTTCAAAGCCGACTACGATGTCAATTCCGTTTCCGACATTAAAGTCAGCTTCACAATGCCCTCCAAGGCCTACGACGGTTCGGCTCTGACCGGAAAAGTGAAATGGACTGTCATGCTCGACGATGTCGAAATCGAATCGGGCGAAGCCAATGCCGGCGCAAAGGTCACCACTACCCTCAGCAGCGTGCCTGTCGGGATGCACACCATAACAGCCTGCGCCCGCAACGACTCCGGCAAAGGCCCCCAGTCGAAAGAGCGCAAATGGATCGGTGTCGACACCCCGCTGCCGCTTGAGAACGTCAAGCTCTCTTTCAGCGGCGAGACGGCAACCCTCACCTGGGATGCCCCCAAGGGGTCGGCCCACAATGGATATTTCGATCCCGCCAAGGTCAGCTACCGCGTGATACGCCAGCCCGGCAATATTGTTGTCTGCGACAAGACCACCGACAGAACCATCACTGACCGCCTCGAAGTCTCGCGCCTGACCTATTACTACTACGACGTCGTCACCTTTGTAGGCGAAACTCAGGGCGAGACCACACCGTCGAACAAGATTCTCGTCGGCGAAGCTTTCAGCATCCCCTACACCGAGAATTTCTCAAACGCCGACAACTTCAATCTGTTCACCGTTATCGACGCCAACCACGACGGCAAATACTGGACATGGGACGAAGAGCGCGCGAAGAGCGGCTACAGCGTTACCAACGATATGGACGACTGGCTGATCACTCCCCCCATGAAGTTCGACGACGGTTATATCTACACGATGCGCTTCAATGTGTCGACACGCAGCTATGTCGAGAAGTTCAGCGTATGGTTCGGAACCGAGCCCACCGTTGAAGGAATGACCAAGGAGATTCTCCCGACTATGGCGACCGACAACAAGGAGCCGCGCCAGATTACCATCCAGTTCCGCCCGACGGCGACAGGCCCCGGCTACCTCGGCATCCATCAGGTCAGCGACCGCGAGCGCTACAATATCTTCATCGACGACATCGAAGTTGTCCGCGCCGCCTCTGTCAAGGCTCCCGCCGCTATCGGAGACCTCACCGTCACGCCCGCCGACAAGGGCGCTCTGAAATGCAGCGTCAGCTTCCACGCTCCCTCGACAAGCATCGACGGCTCGCCCCTGACATCGATAAAGAGCATCTCGCTCTTCCACGGCGACCGCATCATCAAGAAGTTCACCAACCCCGCTCCCGGTGCCGCGCTGACCCACGAGAACATAACCTGCGCCAAGGGGGACAACAGCTTCCGCATCTTCGCCGAGAACGAGATCGGACAGGGTCTTGAGTCTACGGCTTCGGCCTTTATCGGCCCCGATATTCCCGGTCCCGCCAACAATATCCACCTTCAGGAGAAAGACGGCATGGCCGTGCTGACCTGGGACGCTCCCACCGAAGGCCGCAACGGAGGATATATCGACCCCGCAACTCTGAAATACTACGTCGGCCGTCAGAATTTCGTCAACGGCGATATCGAGTCGGCTGCCGAGAATATCACCGAGCGCACCTTCTCGGAGGTTCCCGTTCTTCCCGGCCAGCAGGGTTCGGTTGCCTACTATGTCTATGCCGTCAGCGACCAGGGCTACGGCTACGGCTATCCCTCGAACGTCATCATCATGGGAACGCCCTACTCACTGCCCTGGAAAGAATCGTTCCCCAACGCAGCTCCGACCTACGAGACATGGCGTCCCGAGGTCAGCGATCCTTCCTCGACATGGGGCCTGACCGAAGCCGGCGTCTATCCCTCCTGTCAGGCCTACGACCTCGACAATGGCATGATTTCCTATCAGCCCGGAATCGAGCAGTCGTGGGGCATACTGACCAGCGGAAAGATTTCGCTCAAGGATGCCGCCACTCCGATTGTCGAGTTCAACTACTACCACAAGAACCACAGCGAAGACAAGATTACCCTGCTTATCAGCGGCAATGGCGTAGACTTTGAGCCTGTCGGTGTCATCGACATGAACGCCACGGCCGGCATCAGCGGCTGGCGCAAGGCTTCGTTCCCGATTCCAGCCTATGCCAACAAAGACTTTATCCGTCTGGGCTTCCGCGTCGACTGCGACTACTCGCTGACGTCGATTCATCTCGACAACATCGTTGTCCGCAACCGCGCCGAGAAAGACCTCTCGCTCGACGTTCTGACGCCTCCCGCAACCTTCAAGGCCGGCGAACCGGGCGTGTTCAAGGCCACAGTCTCGAACCTCGGCTCGAAAGACGCCGATGCGTTTACCGTCACCCTCTACCGCGACGGCGAGCAGCTCGATGTCATCAACGGAACCGCCCTCCGCGCCGGCGAGCAGCGCGAATTTGAATTCACTCTGACTCCCGACGTCAGCTATCCCGACGTTTCGGAATACTATGCCACAGTCACCTATGAAGGTGACGCCGACACCTCGAACAACACCTCGAACACTGTCAAGGCTATCGTCGTGCGCCCGATCTTCCCCGTCGTCACCGACCTGCAGGGCTCGTTCAACGAGAGCACCTCGACCGTCGACCTCAGCTGGAGCGCTCCCGACATGAAGGCAGGCCCCTCGACAACCGACAACTTCGAGAACTATAATTCGTTCATCATCGAGAATATCGGCGACTGGCAGACTGTCGACCTCGACCTCGAATCGACAATCTATATCCAGGATGCCCCGATGTGGACTAACTGCTCGGCTCCCCAGGCTTTCATCGTCTTCAACGCGCGCCAGCTCGGACTCGACTCCGACCCGATGTATGCGCCCCACAGCGGCGAGCAGATGCTTATTTCGTTCTCTTCGGCCGCCGCCCACAACGACGACTGGCTCATCTCGCCGCGCCTGAGCGGCAACGCACAGACAATCTCGTTCTGGGCACGCTCGCTGACATCTCAGGACGGTAACGAGACCTTCGAGTTCCTCACCACCGACGACCAGTTCCGCGAAAGCACCGGCTCGTTTGTCAAGGTCGAGGAAGTTCCGGGCGAAGTAGGCAGCAAGTGGACCGAATTCAAGGTCGACGTTCCCGCCGGAACCCAGTATTTCGCTATCCGCTGCACCTCGGCCAACAAGTGGGGTCTCTGCATAGATGACATCACGTATATCCCGGCAGCCGCCGAAGATGTTGTCCTGCAGGGCTACGACGTTCTCTGCAACGGTAAGACACTCAATGAGGCTCCCCAGGCTGCGACAACCTTCAGTCAGGGCGGAATCGACGTCGAGAAGAGCTACCGCTTCAGCGTTGTCTGTGTGTTCGACAAAGGCAAATCAGCTCCTTCGAATGAATATGCCGCAGGTAAACTCGGTCTCGACGGTATCGGCGCCGACGCTGTCAGCGTCAGGGCTGTCGGCTCTGAAATCGTAATCTCGGGAGGCGCCGGACAGACCTATGCCGTCTATACTCCCGCCGGTCTGACCGTTGCTCTCGGCATTGCCGCCCCCGTTGAAAGAGTAGCTGCCCCCGAAGGGATCTACCTCGTCAAGGTCGGTTCGAAAACCTACAAAGTAGCTCTCGGAAAATAATATCAGGAATAATTATAAAATGACACTTAAAATCAAATCTTCAATCATAGCCCTGGCCGTTGTGGCCGGGGCTATCCCCGCATTCGCCGAGGGCCGTCAGGAACTGAGCGTGACCCTCACCGAAGCCGGAACACTCAACACGTTTATAACAACCGAAGACGTCGCCACGCTGACGAAACTGACCGTGGCCGGCCCTCTCAACGGAACCGACCTGCGTCTGATTCGCTCGCTGACGGGCCGCGACGAACGCTGGAAAGCGACTTCGGGCGTATTGACCGACATCGACTTCACCGACGCCCTGTTTGTCGAAGGCGGAGAGAATATCATGGTACCTCACGGCATGGAAGATGTCGAGAATCCCGTGTGGATAGTGGCACGCGAAGATGCCATGCCCGAACAGCTCTTCTCGGCTACGAAGCTCCAGACCGTTAAGCTTCCCAAGTCTGTGAAGAAAATCTATTCGACATTCACCGACGCCAATGATCTGACGGGCCATATTGTGGTGCCCGAAGGTGTCGAGGTCCTCGGCGAATGGGCCTTCTCGGCCACGGCCATTACCGGAATAACCCTCCCCTCGACTCTTAAGGATCAGAACGATTTCCCGAGCTTCAACGAGCGCGCTATCGGCGCAAACGTGTTCAACGGCTGCTCGAAACTCGAGAGCGTCGAACTTCCCGCCGGCGTCGTAAAGATCTACGACTCTACGTTTGCAGGATGCGCTGCGATGAAAGAGTTCACTATCCCCGCAACCGTGACCTCTATCGGCACCCAGGTCTTCGCCAACTCGGGCATACTCGACCTCTATGCCGAATCGGCAAAGCCTGCGAAGGCTTCCTACGAGGCATTCCGCGACATGAACGAAAACTGCATTGTCCATGTGCCCGTCGGAGCTATTCCCGCATATCGTCAGGCCGATGAATGGAAGAATTTCATCTATATCCTTGATGCCGACACTCCCGAGCCGTCAGTCAGTGTGACGACGACAGCGACCGTTGTCGACGGCAAGACCGTCGGAGAGCTGTTTATTGTCAGCGGCGACGAGAAGGTGACCCATGTCGATCTTACCATAGGTGAGACCGTCACTTTCGTGGCCGTCCCCGCTGAAGGCTATGTGCTCGATTATATCACCCGCGTGGCCGACGGCTCGGATGACTCAGTCGATGCCGGCGACAGCTATACCGCCGTTCGCGAGGATGTCGTCAAGGGCGCAATATTCAAAGGTGTCTTCAAGAAGACCGGCGCTATCAGCGCGGTCGGTGCCGACAGCGCCGCTCCGGTCTACTACGACCTTCAGGGTCGCCGCGTAGACAACCCCGACAAGGGCATCTACATCGTTCGCCGCGGCAGCGAGACATTCAAGGTCGTTTTCTAAGCCTTATAGGCCCAATAAGTCTAATTAGCCCTATAGTTCCCCGGAGAACTATAGGGCTTTTTGCTTTATTTTTTAGCAAAAGTTTACCGATTGTTAAGAAATTTTGCTATTTTTGTTGCGAATCAATGCCTGAGACGGCCTAAAGAGGCTCGTCCGTCTTACGGGCTGAAAGAATAACACATACGGGCCTCCCATCAATCAGCTTTATTATGAGGAAATTTCTACTCTTTGCTGTAGCAGCTGTCATTTGCGCCTTTTCGACATCGGCGGCAACCGACATCACTCTGACGGTCGACATCGACAACGCCGCCGCCGTGGAACTCAGAGTCGACGACAGGACCGACAACACCTCGCGGGTGCTTGATGCCAACAACGGCGTCAACACCTACACGGTTTCCATCGAGCAGCAACACCGCATGGTGTTCGTTGTCAAGCAAAAAAGCGGTTACTATATCAAAACCATCAACGGCCAGGCGCCCTGGCTCCAGAACGGCGAGTCCACAAACTATCTCTATGACTGGGACACCAACCCGACATATACGATCGTTACCGGCTCGGAAGCCGACAAGTATCCCCATACCGCTACCGTCACCGTCGACGACGCCACGAACCTGACCTGCTATTTCGCCTCGTCGTATCGCGACATCGCTCTCGAATCGGGCACCCAGACAATCCGCTTCGATGACAACGACGGCGATCTCTAT
>DBGBEM010000356.1:0-1571 GCA_048477235.1 Muribaculaceae bacterium
GATTTCATAATAACCGAAATCGGCGGAACAGTGGGCGACATCGAGAGCCTGCCGTTCCTCGAGAGCGTGCGCCAGCTGCGTTGGGAGATGGGCCGCAACGCCGTATGCATCCATCTGACCTACGTCCCCTTCCTCCACGCCGCCAAGGAGCTGAAGACAAAACCGACGCAGCACTCCGTCAAACAGCTTCAGGAGGTCGGCATCCAGCCCGACCTGCTGGTTCTGCGCACCGAGCACGACATTCCCGCCCCCATGCGCAAGAAGATAGCCCAGTTCTGCAACGTCGACCCCGACTCGGTCATCCAGTCGGTCGACCTGCCGACTATCTACGAGGTTCCGATGGCCCTCCACGCCCAGCGGTTCGACCAGACGGTTCTCCGCAAGGTCGGCATCGAGCCTCAGGGCGAGCCCGATCTGAAGCGGTGGATCAACTTCGTCGACAAGATGCAGAACGCCACGGAAAAGGTCACCATTGGCCTCGTCGGCAAATATGTCGAACTTCAGGACGCCTACAAATCGATCAACGAATCGCTCTTTCAGGCCGCTACCTACAACGACCGCCGGCTCGACCTGCGGTATATCCACAGCGAACGTCTCAACGACGCCAACGCCGATGAGCTTCTGAGCGGTCTCGACGGAATAATCGTGGCGCCCGGATTCGGGCAGCGCGGCATCGAGGGCAAGTTCACTGCTCTGCGCTGGGCGCGCGAGCACGATGTTCCGACTTTCGGAATCTGCCTCGGAATGCAGTGTATGGTAATCGAATGGGCACGCGACGTGCTCGGCCTCGCCGACGCCAACTCAACCGAGATGGACCATACGACCTCCAACAACGTCATCGACCTCATGGAGGAACAGAAACATATCTCGAACATGGGCGGAACAATGCGCCTCGGAGCCTACGACTGCGAGCTGCGTCCCGACTCACGGGCCGCCCGCGCCTACGGTTCGACACGCATAAGCGAACGCCACCGCCACCGCTACGAGTTCAACGAAGACTACCGCGAGCGCTTCGAAGCCTCGGGAATGCGTTGCACAGGCATCAATCCCGCCAGCGGCCTCGTCGAAGTTGTCGAGGTTCCCTCGCTGCGCTGGTATGTCGGAACGCAGTATCATCCCGAATACTCGTCGACAGTCGAAAGCCCGAGCCCGCTCTTCCTCGACTTTGTGGCAGCCGCCGTGGCCTACCGCGACGAACGCGCCGTCAAAGCCTGACGGCACCTTCCCCACCCTTTCACGAAAAACTCTAACGCCTTAATATAAAAAAGACATTACTGTGGACAAGAATTCCATTCTGGGCATAGTGCTGATGGCGGCCATCATCATCGGCTTCATGCTCTACAATCAGCCGAGCCCCGAAGAGCTCGAACAACAGCGCCGCGAAGCTGCCGAGCAGCAGAAACTCGAACAGCAGAAGAGCGACGCCGAAGCAGTGGCGCCTTTCGACTCGATCAGCGCCGCCGAAGCTCAGACAATCGCCGCCACTGTGCGTGAACTCGGAACAACCGACAGCCTGACCCACTCGTCGACGCTCAAAGTCGCCGGTGCAACACTGACGGCCGCTGCCGACG
>DBGBEM010000357.1:0-1189 GCA_048477235.1 Muribaculaceae bacterium
GAAACGCTCTATGCCAAAGACGTGATCTCCTTCGCCCGCAAGAAAGGCTATTTCAGCGGTAAAGATGAGGATTTCGACTTCTCGAAAGCCTACGGCGTGCTCGACATCGGCGGTGCCCGCGGATGCGACGGCCGTGTGTGGTCGTTCTTCCGCCACCACACCGACAAAGCCGAAATGGACAAATATCTGCCCTACGTTCTGCGCGCCGAAGGGGAGACCTTCCCGCTCTGGATCAAGCCTCAGACTCCGCTGACCCTCGCCGACCTCAAGAACGACATGCGCGACCATTTCGAAGACACTCCGCTCGACATGACACAGGACATCGGCGCCGGGCCCTACAGCAACCCCTACCGCTGGCGCCCGCTGACCTACGTTGTCGACGGAAAGCAGTATACCCACGAGCGCGCCACCGCCACACAGCAGACCGGATGGTCGATGGTAGCCCAGCTCAACGGCTCGCGCCCCGCCCCGATGCGCGGAATCCTCTGGTTCGGCGCCGACGACACCAACACAACGCTCTACGTGCCCATCTACTGCTCCATAACCGAGGTGCCTCTGGGCTTCCGCCGCGGCAACGGCGACATAATAACCCTGTCGTGGGACGCCGCCTTCTGGGTCAACAACTACGTAGCCAACCAGGCCTACAACCGCTACGACATGATGATCAAAGACATCCGTCCCGTTCAGCAGAGCCTCGAACGCGGCATGGAAGCCGAAGTCGACTCGCTTGTCAGGGTTGTCGGCCCGATGGACGCCGCCGAAGCCTCGAAAGTTCTGACAGCCCACAGCGCGACAGCCTCGAAGCGCTGTGTCGACCGCTACAAACAGCTCGGCGACTACCTCTTCGTCAAATATCTCGACGGCAACGTCAAGAAAGAAGAGAACGGCGCCTTCAAGCGCACCCCCGAAGGAATTCCCGCCTATCCCGAATTCCCCGGATATAACGAAGAATATTACCGCTCGATCATCAACCAGACGGGCGACAAGTTCCGCATCGAAGATCCCGTCAGGAAGTGAGCCTCGGCGTTTATGAAACACGGCGCTACGGCACCGTCGCCTTTCTCGTGGTGGCGGTTGCCGTGGTCGGCCTTTTCCTCGCCTTCAGCAACTCGCTGGTCAGGGAACTCAGCGAGCAGGAGCGCGCCCGTATGCAGATATGGGCCGACGCAACCCGCCAGATCATCAACTA
>DBGBEM010000358.1:0-2477 GCA_048477235.1 Muribaculaceae bacterium
CCATAGAGATCTACGACACCAAGCGCGAGAACGGAATGGCAGTGCATCTGACAAAGAAACTTCCCGAAAATGTCGAGGGAGAATTTGTCGCTGCCATCGACCGGGAACGCCGCGCCTCCATCGCCGCCAACCACACGGCCACCCACCTGCTTCACCACGCCCTGCGTCAGGTGCTCGGCACCCATGTCGAGCAGAAAGGCTCATACGTGTCGCCCGATATGCTGCGCTTCGATTTCAGCCATTTCCAGAAGCTCACTCCCGAAGAGCTCGCCGAGGTGGAGCGTCTGGCCAACCGCGCCGTGCGCGCCGCCACTCCGCGCGACGAACATCGCAATATGCCCATCGCCGAAGCCCGCGAAATGGGAGCCATGGCTCTGTTCGGCGAGAAATACGGCGACGAGGTGCGCGTTATCCGCTATGACGACTCTGTCGAGCTTTGCGGCGGAACCCACGTCGACAACACCGGCAATATCGGAATGATAAAAATTGTCAGCGAGAGCAGTATCGCCGCCGGAGTGCGTCGAATCGAGGCTATCACTGGCGAACGCGTCGAGAAAGCGATCAGCGAGACGACCGCCGTTCTCCGTCAGGTCAGCGAGATGCTCAACAACGCTCCCGACGTTGTCGCCGGCCTTCGCCGTGCCATCGATGAGAACGCCAGCCTGCGTCATCAGGCCGAGGAATATTTCAAGGAGCGCGTCAGAATGCAGACCGCCCAGCTTCTCGCCGATGCCGAGACGGTCGCAGGAGTGAAGGTTGTCGACATGACGGGCATGCGCATGGCCGATGTCGTCAAGGCCGTGGCTTTCGCCGTGCGCGAACAATCGCCCGAGAACACAGCCTTCATCGGCGCCACTGTCGATCTTCAGGGCAAGCCGCTGCTGACGGTTATGTTTACCGACGACCTCGTCAAGAGCGGATATAACGCCTCGACGGTCGTGCGCGAGGCTGCCAAGGCCATCAAAGGCGGTGGAGGGGGACAGCCCGGCTTCGCCCAGGCGGGCGGAAAGAACGCCGACGGCATCGCCGCTGCCCACGATGCCCTGCTTCAGGCCATCAAGCACTGATCGAAAGTGATAAAAGCCAACGCCCGCGCCGAAAACCGGTGCGGGCGTTAGCTTTTTTGTGTCAGTCAGGTCGCTTCAGCGGCCTGAAACTCGCGAATCAGATAACTTCGAGATTCGCGGCAAGGCGCTGGCGCACTACCTCATACATCAGAACTCCTGCGGCTACCGACACGTTCAGCGACCCTATCTTGCCGAACATCGGAATTCCGACGCGCAGATCGCAGAGGTCGTAGACGTCGGGCGAAATGCCGACATCCTCTGCGCCCATAACCAGTGCCACCGGGTCGGTGAAATTCGCCTCGGTATAGTTTATGTCGGCTTTCTCGCTGACGGCAACAACTCTGTAGCCGTTGTCTTTGAGGAACTGAACGGCGCCGCGCACCGAGCGTTCGCGGCACACGGGGATATGTAGCAGCGCGCCGGCCGACGTCTTCACGGCGTCCCCCCCGACGCTGACGCTTCCGTGTTGCGGAATGACGATGGCGTCTACTCCGGCACACTCGGCCGTGCGGGCTATGGCGCCGAAGTTGCGCACGTCGGTTATGCCGTCGAGAATCAGCACAAACGGCATCAGGCCGGCTTCATAGAGCTCGGGGACGAGGTGGTCGAGGCGGTGGTAGGTGACAGCCGAGAGTATGGCCAGCACACCCTGAGTCTGCTTGCGGGTTATACGCTGGATTTTTTCTGGGGGCACACGCTGAACGAGCACATGCATCTCGCGGGCTTTGTCGAGAAGTTCGCGCGCCACGTCGCTGTGGAGCTCCTTGCTGACAAATATTTTGTCGATGTCGCGTCCGGCTTCGATAGCCTCGATCACGGGGCGTATGCCGAAAATATAGTCGTTGCGGTCCATTGTAGGGGATGTTTGTTCAGGATTTGTTTGAAATCAGCGAGCGGGCGGCTGCGCGGGCCTCGGAGCTGTCGGCGTCGCCGCTGAGCATTGTAGCTATTTCGGCCACACGTTCGTCGGGGCCGAGGCGGCGTATCGAGGTGTGTGTGGCGTCGTCGTCGTCATATTTGAAGACCTTGAAATGGGTGACGCCTTTGGCTGCCACTGTCGGAAGGTGGGTGATGGCGATGACCTGGAGGTTGGCTGACATGTCGAGCATCGTGGCGCCCATGCGGTTGGCGACGTCGCCCGACACTCCGGTGTCGATCTCGTCGAAGATAATGCTCGGAAGCTGCATCCGCGAGGCAATGATGGCTTTCAGCGACAGCATCAGGCGCGAGATCTCTCCGCCCGAGGCCGCTCCGCCTACGGCCATCAGCGGCTGGTTCTTGTTGAACGCGCAGAGGAACTCGACGCGGTCGGTGCCGGTGGCCGACATGTCGGCGTCGCTGACGCGGATTTCGACGGCAAGATTCTTCATGCCTAACGGCTGAGCGACTTCGCGCAGACGTCCGGCGAGC
>DBGBEM010000359.1:0-9106 GCA_048477235.1 Muribaculaceae bacterium
AAGGAGCGTCAGTGACTCTTTCATCAAATGATTCTGAAGGCAACCGCGCCGCTATAGTCGATGACAATAATGGCTCGGGCTGGCAGGCCGCCGGCGGTGCTGTCAATCCCGACTGGGCACTCATCGATCTGGGCGAGTCGAAGGCTTTCAAAGATATTGAAATAAAATGGGAGGCTTCTCACCCGAACACTTATAAGGTTTATGTAACAGACAACGCTCCTACTGTGACTGCCTCGGGCGACGAGAATGTAATCGATGCCGCCTGGCTGACCGCAAACGATTCAAAGGCTGTCGAACGCGACATTACCGGCGAAGCTTCGGTCGACGACCATATCACCGGCGATTTCTCGGGCCGTTACCTGCTCATTTACGACCTGACCGACAATAACTGGGCAAGCCAGTATGGCATGAGAATTTTCGAGGTACGCGTAGGTGACTTCAGCGCACTGGCCGACCGCATTTCGAAACTCACTCTCGACGATGTGTCGGTTGTCCGCGGCGAGACCGCCACTGTTAATGTAAAGGCAATGACTGCCACAGGCGAAGGCGACCTCTCGAAGGTGACGAACCTGCGTCTTGAGGCGTCTGATCCCACCGTGACTGTGACCGACAAAGGCAACGGCCAGTTCGAGGTTGTTCCCTCGGCCTACGGCAACTATACGCTGACAGCTTTCGGCACGGCCGACGGTAAAGACCTGACTGCGACCGCAAAGCTGACTTCGAATCCCGACGCAAGCACCTATCTCATCAACGAGTCGATGACTTTCCAGGCCGACGCCAAGAACGCCAACGGCGAAGATAACGCCAAGAACGCTTTCGACGGCAATGACGGCGGAAACGGCTGGATGGCCGGCCGCGACGGCTACGGCGAGAACGAAGGTGCCGGAGAGCATCTCCACTGGCTGCTTCTCGATATGCAGAACGAATATAACATCGAGCTTATCACCGTCAACTGGGAAGGCGCATGCTCGAACCGCTACGACATCTATGCCGTTCAGACCCTCGACGACCTGAAGGCACTGACTCTCGAATCCGAGGCTACCTACGGAATCAGTCTCGCCCCCGGCGTGAACGCCCGTACCGATTGGTTCTATGGCAAAGAGCTTACCGAAATCCGCTATCTGCTCCTTGTCAGCCGCGAGAACGGCAGTCCCTACGGCCTGAATCTCCGCGAGATGCGTCTCTATGGCAAGACATCCAGAGATCCCGAGGCCAGCGATATCCGCATAGCCTACGAGGGCGATGCTATCGCAAATGTCGGTCTGCCTCTGACCGCCACCGTAATGGACCAGTTCGGAAATGCCTGGTCTGATCAGGAGGGTGTCACTCTCGCAGTCACCGACGGCGACGCTACAATCGACGCCAACGTTCTTACCGCTGCCAAACGCGGCACCGTAACGGTCGAGGCTACATGGAAAGAGCTCAAAGCCACAAAGACCATCGAGTTCAAGGCCGACATCAATGAGGCTGTCAACCGCGGCAAGCTCACAGTCGAAGCCGACGCCAAGAACGCCGACGACGCCGACAATGCCGCTAACGCTTTCGACGGCAACATGACCACAGGCTGGATGGCCGGCCGCGACGGCTACGGAATCGAGGAAGGCTTCGAGCCTGCCGGCGCCAATGAACACTGGCTCAAGGTTAACTTCTGGCGTCCGTTCAACCTCTATATGGTAAGCCTCAGCTGGGAGGGCGCGAACTGCAACGACTACGAAGTATATGTGCTCGACACCGACGAAGTTCCAGAATCGTTCGACGGACTGACCCCCGCGCTGACCTACTACGAGAATCCCCGTCAGGCCGCCCGCACCGACAATCTTTTCGGCGACCTTGAGAACGTGAAGACCCTTCTGTTCCGCTTCAGGAACAACGCAACAGGCTATGGCCTTAACCTTTTCGAAGTCAACTTCTACGGAAATCCCTCCGAGGAATCGGTAGCCAAAGCTATCACTCTTGAGACAAATGTCGGCGAGGCTGTCAAGATCAACGAAACCGGCGCAGCTCTCCTTGTCAGCGCTGTCGACCAGTATGACGACGCCATGACAGTTCCTGTAAGTGTCGATGGCACGGGAATCAGCTACGATGCCCTGACCGGCGCCCTGACCGCCGAAGCCGAAGGCTCGGTAGAAATCACCGCCGGTGAAGGTGACATTGCCAAGACTATTACCGTCGGCTCGTTCGACGGCTCGACACAGGCCAATATCGCTCTGGTAGGATCGGCAACCGTCGACAATGGCGACAATGCCGCCGTGGTTCTCAATAAGAGCGAATCGACAGGTCTCGAAGATATGTATCAGCCGAAGAACCAGAATATGGCCCCCTATAAGCTGACTATCGATCTCGGCAAGGAATATCCCGCCGACGTAATCGAGGTTATCTGGGAAACAGCCCATGCCTCGGACTTCGAAATCCTGACCGGCACGGACCTCAACACTCTTACCTCGGCCTACACCGTAGCCGGACGTGCGCTGCGCGGCTATGACAACGTCATCGACCGCACGATGCTCGAAAAGAACACCCCGGTGCGCTACATCCAGATCGATGTCACAGGCCACGCCCACGAATATCCCGCAGCTATCCGCCGCGTGCGCCTCTACAACGCCGACTCCGCCGAAATGCTCGGCATCACCGACATCACCGTAGAGCCCGCAAAGGCCCGCACGATCTACAATCTTCAGGGTATCGCAGTGCCGGCCGACCGCATGGAACGCGGAACCATCTACATTGTCGACGGTGTTAAAATGATAATTAAGTGACCGTATAATTAAGGTAAATATATTAACTGTAGTGGACGCTCCCTCGCCGGTGAGGCGCGGGAGCGTTTTTAAAAAAGCTATCCTTCCATATCAGACAGTTAGTCAATGAAACTAAAATTTCTTTTAATTCTTTCGGCTCTTGCCGTGACAGCGACCGCAACGGGGCAGACCCCCGTTGCGGTCGGGTCGGCAAGCTATGCCTCATTTCCACCCGCTTATAAATCGAAGACCGACACCCACGACGGGTGTCGCGCTTCTAATATAGAATCGAAACAATTGTGGGTCGACGAATCGGTCTCACGTCCGTTGCCGACCAACGACTGGTGGACCGACTTGCTCAACAGCCGTTATGCCGACGCTCTCTGGAGTCTTCCCGCTATGGTTCACCCCTCGGCCGGAGGCGTGACGGTCAATTATCCTAAAACATGGAGCGACGACGGCACCGAACTTAAATGGAAATCCGGCGTGACTGCCGGCGCAGTCGATTTCTCGGCCGATGCGGCAGTCGCCTCCGACTGGGGCGACTGGCATATTGTTATGAATCTTCCGGGGCAGACTGCGGCTCAGTCTATGCTCGTGACTCTTGTCCATGGAATGCCCTTTACATGGGTGGAATATAAAGGAGGGCTGACCCCTTCGCTGACATTCTCGGCGACGCCGGAATATTTCGGACAGAAGCCCGGAATGGTCGGAGTGGCTATCGGGGATGACCTCTACGGCGTTTATTTTGCGCCGACGGCCTCGACGCGCACGCGCGGTGATGCCCTCGTTGTCGACGGTGCCCGATATGTGGTTGTCGCCACTCTGCGAAGCCGCGACGATCTCGCTGCGTGGTCGCAATATGCCGTCAATGTGCCGCGTCAGACCGTGGTGAGCTGGAGCTATAACGAGAAGACGGCCACTCTCACGACCGACTGGAAGATCACTCCCGAAAATCTTGCGGGGGGTGCAGCGGGCGATATGCTTCAGGGTTTTCTTCCCCACGCCTCGAAGAGCGCCCTGACGAAGCCCGCTCTTGACGACGCAGCTTTTCAGACGCCACGCGGAAAGATGCGTCTGGCCACAGGCTCTGACTTTTCGTTCACCTACCGTTTCAGCGGAATGCTGCCTTATTTCGCCGCTCCCGCCGAAACGGCCGCGACAGGCGCCAATCCTTACCGGCGCGACCGCATGAAAGCGCTCATGCAGGCATACGCCGACGGCGGAACCTTCGGCGGCGACACCTACTAGGGAGGAAAAGGTCTCACCCAGATGGCGCTCAACATGATGATGGCGCGCGAAGAGGGGGAGACCGAAATTTTCGAGAAGAGCCGCGCCAAGCTGCGTGCCGCCTTCGAAGACTGGCTAAGCTACCGTCCCGGCGAGCCGAACCGCTTCTTCGCCTACTATCCGCGCTGGCGTTCGCTGGTCGGTTATGATGTCAGCTACGATTCCGACGCTTTCAACGACCATCATTTCCACTACGGATATTTCATCTATGCCGGCGCTCTCCTTTGCATGGCCGACACTGATTTTGCCGCCCAATACGGCGATATGCTGCGCCTTCTGGCCAAAGACTACGCCAACTACGACCATTCCGACGACAGGTTCCCCTTTCTGCGCACTCTCGACGTGTGGGCCGGACATTCCTATGCCGGCGGTCTCGGCGACAGCGTGAACAGCAACGGAAACGGCCAGGAATCGTCGTCAGAGGCCATGCAGTCGTGGGGTGGCGTCTATCTGCTCGGTGTTGCGTTGGGAGATAAGGAGCTGCGCGACGCCGGAATCTTCGGCTGGATAACCGAGAGCAACGGAACGGCAGAATACTGGTTTGACCGCGACCATATCTACGACGGCCGCGAAAGCAACTATGACTATACGAAGTATAAACATCCGTATTGCACCAATCTGACTTCGAAAGGAATAGGGTGGTGGACATGGTTTTCGGGCGATGCCGTGTGGATGCATTCCATACAATGGATGCCCGTGTCGCCATGCCTTAACTATCTCAGCCGCGATCTGACGTTCGCGAAGTGGGACTATGACCGGATGATGTCGGCTACCGAATATGACTGGTTCGAAACCCGCGGCGAGAGCGATGCCCTTTCGAATCAGTCGCTCGGCAACGTCGTGCTCTGTTATCTCGAGCGCAGCGATCCCGATGAGGCCGCCCGCATTTTCGATCAGGCTTACGACGATAACCGCCCGATGGCCCGCGGAATCGACACCGGTCATATCTCATACTACACTATCCACAGCCACCGCGGCCTCGGCGACATCGACTGGGAGGTATATGCCGACACTCCTACAGCCACAGCCTACAGGCGTGCCGACGGCTCGATGAGCTATGTGGTCTATAACAGTCCCGACGTTGTGCATGAACGCACGGTCAATTTCTATCGCAACGGCGCTTTGGAAAAAAGCGTGCGTGTGCCTGCCGGAGAGGGTATGATGACATTCACGGCCGACCCTGTGGCCACCTCAGTCAGGATTGTGTCATCGAAGGGCGACATTGTCGCTCCGGGCGCATCAACTGTTCTTACCGCAACGGTTCTCGACCAATACGGCGCCTCGATGGACGGCAGCGTCAGTCTCGGCATCGCGTCGGGACAGGCGGCTCTGTCGGGCAACACTCTGACTGTCAACGCCGGCGCGACGCGCGACTCGAAGGTCATTGTCAACGGCCGCAGCGGCAGGCTAAATGCAACGCTGGCCATAACCGTCAATGACGCTCCCATAGCCGCAACAGTGGTGCTTTCCCCGCTGCCCGACTATGTCGTCATGGGCAATCCCGTCAGCTTCAATGCCGAGGTCAGAGATCAGTATGGCAACGTTATGGCCGATGCTCCCGTCAGGTTCAGCGACAATGCTGTCAAAGGGCGTTTTGCCGCCGACAAGGCCGGACGCGCTACGGTGACAGCCGTGAGCGGTCAGGCCACAGCGACACACACCTTCGTCGTAGCTCCTTCGCTTCCCGACCTCGCTTTGGGAAAGACTACTACAGCGTCGAGCAGCACTGGGGGCAATACGGCCGAATATGCTACCGACGGCGACGCCTCCACGCGCTGGGAGAGCGAACACTCCGACAATCAGTCGATTGTGGTCGACCTCGGCCATGTCTGCAAGGTTGTCAGTGTCGACGCCACCTGGGAGGCCGCTTTTGCCTCGGACTATACTGTCGACTTCAGCGACGACGGCAAGAGCTGGACAACCGTGGCAACCGACGGTGCCTCGGGAGCCGGAACGGTAGTGACTCCCGCTGCCGGAGACACAAGGTTTGTGCGCCTCAGCTGCCTGAAACGCGGCTCGGCATACGGCTTCTCGCTATATTCGCTGGCTGTGCGCGGTGTCGACAAGAATCCCGCCACGAGCATCTACCGCGATCTCGCACAGGGAAGACCGTGCACTTCCTCGTCGGTCATGGGTGCCAACACCGCCGACAACGCTACTGATAAAAACGACAACAGCCGCTGGGAGAGTGAACATTCCGACGGTCAGTGGCTCTATGTTGACCTCGGGAAGAGCTATGAACTCGACAAGATCGAGCTGCTCTGGGAGGGCGCCTACGCGAAGAGATATTCTATCGACTTCAGCGACGACGCTGACAATTGGCGCTCAGCCGCCACCGAGACAATCTCCGGCGCCGGAAACAAGACAACCGACGTCAGTGGCAAAGCCCGCTATGTCAGGATTTCCTGTCTGGAACGCGGAACGGTATGGGGCATCTCGTTCTATACTCTGAAAGTGTGGGGCGACGAACCTGTCGATACGTCGAACGCCCGCTATCTCGGAATCGGAATCGACTGTCCCGATGTTATCGACGAAGGGGAGTCGGCCCGGCTATCGGCCGGCATCTGCGATGTCGACGGCAATCTTTCACCGGCTCAGAATGTCGAATGGAGCCTCACCGACGCCGGCGGAAATATAATGGCCGACGCAGTGAAAGACAATGTGCTGACCGCGCCGACCTACGGAACACTCACTGTCGGAGCTGCCACAAACGGCATGTCGGCAACGAAGAGCCTGCTCGTCAATGAAACCACCAGACCTGTCAGACTCACTGTCACTCCGGCTGCGAACAAGGTTATCGCAGGCCGCAGCGTCAATGTCGAAGTCGTCGCCCGCAATCAGTTCGACGGAATCTGGAGTCTTGCTCCCGAAGATCTTGATGTCAGAATCCACCGCAACGACGAGCCGGTCTCGTCTGACCTCTTCGACGCAGCTTCGGGGAGTTTCACTCCCGACCAGCCGGGCACCTATCGGCTCACTTTCGCGTGTGAGCCGAAACTGACGGCTACAGTCTATATCGACGCCGTGAATCTCGCCGACGCCAATCTCGCTCTCGGCTGTCGTGCGTGGGCATCGAGTTCAAGGGCCGACGATCCGTCGGCTGTAACCGACGGCCTCACTACCGGAAAACGCTGGGAAAGCGAATGGAAGAAAGACGGCGAGTGGATTGCCGTTGATCTGAAGCATGAGTTTGAGCTTACGCGCGTCAGACTGTTCTGGGAGAATGCATACGCCACAGCTTTCGACATAGAGGTGTCGACCGACGGCGACAACTGGACGCAGGCCGCTTCGGTCAACGATGGAAAGGGGGGCGAGGAAGATGTCGCACTCGCTCCCGGAGCTCACGGGCGCTATATCCGCATGCGTGAAACTGGCCGTGCTATGCCGGAATACGGAACAAGCCTGTATGAAATGGAAGTCTATGGTTCAGGTCAGCTCAGCACGATTGGCGAAGCCGTTGTCGATGAACGGGCTTCCGACGGTGTTGCCTACGATCTGCGCGGCTATCGCGTCGAGCCCGATGCTCCCGGAATTGTCATCACTGCTTCGGGGAAACGCCTCAACCGCTGAACCGCGGCCAACCACGACAAAGGAGCGTTCTAACTTAAAATTCTTCCGAGCAAATTATCCTGTCCGGGGGATGTCGCAAAATTCTCAACTGCTATCGGGGCGTAGGGATGCACGCTCGTGCATCCTTTGGTAGTCAATGCTTTAACATCGGGGGTGTTGCAGAACTTCGGTTTTGTATGATTTTCCGCCCTGAATGTGGCCGCGTGCCTTTGGCACGCCTCTAAGGCATTGCGGTATAACGTGTTTGTTGTCAGGCGTTTGAAGCGTGCCAAAGGCACGCGGCTACTCTTTGTCGGAAACACCGGGTCTGATATGCCAGAGAGTTCTGCAACACCCCCCTACGCTTCGCAGTTCTGCAACACCTTCAGAGCGTTTCTGACGCTGATTTCATCTAAAAAGGGCGCCTTCCTGTGCGGAGGCGCCCCTTTTTCAGGTATTGTTGTTATTCTTTAGAGAATCACTTTCGAGGCTTTGCCGTTCTGAACGCGGACGAATACTCCGTTTTCGGGGTTGGCAACGCGCTGGCCCATGAGGTTGAAGTAGATGGCGGGAGTGTTGTCGGCTTCGATAGCTTCGATAGCGTCTTCACCGGCTGTGCAGACCATCTTGACCTTTTCGCCGTCGATGGTGATGGTAACGGTTACGTTGGTCCAGTCAGCGGCAATGTGCATATTGTTGGGGCTGTCGGCGGGGCCTACGAGCTCATATTCCTGACCGAGTTCAACGGCTTCAACGCCTTCGGGAAGAACATAGCAGTTCGACCATGCGCCGTTTTTGTCGACTTTGAAAGTGAATTTATCGGCGGTAGCGGCGGCTACGGTCTTGGTATAGACATTGTCACCGGCTTTTGTCATGAGAGTGGTTTCGTTGAAGTTCCATTCCAGGGGAGTTTCGCCAACGAGATACCAGGCTTCCTGCTCGTCTTCGATTGATTCGGGAGCAAATTTGATTGTCAGGGCGTTGTCTGCGCCGGGAACGATGGTGACGGTGACGTTCTTCAGAACTTTACCGGCGGGAAGATTGGCGTTTGCGCCGCCGAATGTCAGGGCGACTTCTTTGTTGGCTTCTACGACATCACCTGCAGCGGCAACACCCCAAGCGTTGTCCCAGTTCTTGACTTCGTCGGTGTATTTCACTATCTTGAAATCGCCTTTGATCTGGTCGACTTTCATAGAGAGCACTCCTTCGGCGTTCTCGAAGAGGTTGTTCTCAAGGCTCCATCCGTTATAGGTTCCGGGCATTGCCCAGATGTCGGCGGCGTTAGCGTTGAAGCTGATTGCTGCGATAGCAGCGCAGGCAAGAGTAAAAATTTTTTTCATGTTGTTTTTTTATAGGTTAATAAAAGGATTTCACACAGTAATATCATGGCTGATTCGGGAGAATTTTAACCGGAAAAGACGATGATATAAAAACGACAGGTCTTGAAGTATGGTATTTTTTACTTTCGCTGCAAAGTTAGAAAAAGTTTTTCGGAATCGGTTCGAAAAAAATTATGTTAGTAAGCATAAAAA
>DBGBEM010000360.1:0-6057 GCA_048477235.1 Muribaculaceae bacterium
CATCTTTCTCTTTCGGCCTCCAACTCGATTTCTAACCATAAATAATACCTGACTGACAATGAAGTCATTGAAAATATATTCCGTTATAGCGCTGGCCATGACTCTTTCGGCCTGCAACGATTTCATCGACGTTCCCCCGACGGGCGTCATCGACGGCGACCTCGCATATTCGCAGCCCGATAAAATGGTCAATGCCGCCTATGCCTCTCTCGGCGACTGCTGGTTCAGCTACCCCTTCAACCTTTGGCCCTACGGCGATCTCGGATCTGACGACTGCCTCAAAGGTGGCGGCGGAACAACCGACACCGGCTACCACCCGATGGAGATATGGTCGACTCTGACATCGACGCCCGGAGAGCTCGACGAACTATGGTATCGGCTCTACTGCAACATCTCTCGCTGTAACCGCGCCCTGACAGCCCTCGAACAGCATGGTGTCGAAGTTCTCGGCGAAGCCACTGCCTCACAGCGCGAGGCTGAAGTCCACTTTCTTCGCGGCCACAGCTATTTCAAACTTGTCACTATGTTCCGTCAGGTGCCCTGGATCGACAAGGCTGTTTTCGAGCAGAGCACCCACGAACAGGTTAGAAACGACGAATATACCTATCAGGAGCTGATGGGAAAGGTCATTGAAGAGTTTCAGATGGCCTACGACGGACTCCCTGTCGAGGTTGAAGACGGAGGTGGACGTGCCAACAAGGTTGCCGCTGCGGCATATCTCGCCAAGTGTTACCTGACCCTCGCCTGGGGCGACGGCTACGAAGCCACCGACGGTATCGAATTCATCAACGCCGACTATATGAAGAAAGTTGTCGAATATACTGAAGTCGTCAAGAACTCGCGTTATGGCTATCTCGAAGACTTCGGCGACATTTTCCTGCCCGAATACAAAAACAGCAAGGAATCGGTTTTTGCCGTCCAGACCTCGCAGTATACCGACGACAACACCCGTTTCGGCCGCGCAAACTGGTCGAACACGCTCAACGGCTGCTGGGGAATATGGTCGTGTGGTTGGGATTTCCACAAACCCTCGCAGAACCTTGTCAATGCCTTCAAGACCAAAGACGGATTGCCCATGTTCGACAATTATAACGACTCCGACGACTATCCAGTCAATGGCAATCCGACATCGCAGAAATGGGATCCGCGCCTGTTCCACACTGTCGGCATGCCGACATTCCCCTATAAATATGAGAGCGACTTCACCATGACAACCGAAAACTCGCGTACACCGAACACCTACGGTTACTATACGTCGCTCAAGGAGGTTCCGCAACGCAGCGCCGGCGAGACTTTCGAAGGCTCGTGGCAGGCGTTCGCCATGAACGACTATGTGTTCCGCTACACCGACGTCATGCTGATGCGCGCCGAAGCGCTTATAGAACTCGGTCAGCTTGGAGAAGCCCGCGAAATAATCAACGACATCCGTCGGCGTGCGGCCAACTCTGTCGACAAACATATCGCCTATGCGCGTGATTTCTGCGAAATAGCCCTCTATCCCGCGTCATATTTCGCCGACAAGGAAACGGCCCGCAAATGTCTGCGCTGGGAACGTCGCCTTGAGATGGCGATGGAAAGCAGCCGATATTTCGACCTGCGGCGCTGGGGCATTGCCTCGGAAGTGCTCAACGCATATTTCGAGACAGAGAAAAATGCATCGTATGAAGGCACTAAATACGGACAGTATTATCAGGATGCCCATTACACCGCCGGAAAGAATGAATTCTATCCGATCCCTTATAACCAGCTCTACTATGTTCCGGGCCTCTACGTCCAGAACAAAGGCTACAACTGACACGGTTCTTTTCGCCTGCAAAACCGCCGGCAAGGAAACCTCCTTCCGGCGGTTTTTGTGTCATTCACAGTCCGTAATAGCCTCCGGCCTTTTTAGAACCGCGTTTGTCAGTACCACGGAAACGGGCAAGACGGATGATGCAGTTATGATAGAAAAAGAAGTCCTTTCTTGAAAAAGTGAGACGGGAATCCGGCGACTCCCCGGTTTCCATCGTTCTTGACAATGCGCGGTATCAGCATTGCCAGACAGTGAAGGACAGAACCGCTGAACTCGGTATCAGCCTCATTTATACATCGAATCTCAGCTCATTGCTGACTCTCAAATTTCAATCATTAGAAAATACACATTTATTTTGTGCGAGAACTATAATATATTGCGGCGGCAGACGCAAAAACGCCTGCCGCCGCTGCTTTATCTGTGAATTCCGATTATCTCACGTAAACTCTGCGGCCGTCAATGATGTAGAATCCGGTCGGGAGAGTCGACGGTTCGCGATGTCCCAGGTATATTCCTGACAGGGTGTAGACTTCGCCGGGCGCCACCGTGTCGGTGTTGATGGCGGTTACGGAGCCGGCGGCAGTGTCGACGTCGTTTGAGAGGCTGCTTTCGCCCGGCTCATAGACGGCTGAAACATTGTAGATATGATGTTCGTCAGTGTCGAGCGTCCATCTTCTGACATCAGCGCCGACAGTGGCTATGAGCTTGCCGTCGCGATATATATTGTAGCCTTTGAGCTTTTTATGAGCCGCGGCAAATTTCACATTGTCGATCATAAGGCCCGAGAGGTTCGAAGTGTAGACAATGGCGAAATAGCGTGTGCCGGCGGGCAGAGTGTAGCTATGGGTGCGCCATTGGTTGCCTGAGCCGAATTTTTCAAAGACAAACCGGTTTTTACGCAAGGTTTCGACGGAGCCGTCGGTCGATGAGATGTAGATAGCCCAGTCTTCTTCGTAGTCGGTCAGGGTCTTGCTTTTGAATTCGATGGTCTGTTCCTCTCCGGAGAGTTCGGGCGAGATCAGCCAGTCTTCACATTCGATGCCTTTGCCATACTCGTGAACGTTTGCTACGGCAAGCATAAACTGGTTGCCTGAGAGAGGCGTGAAGATGTCTTCCTGCGACGCGTCCATGATGGCATAATCGTTGTTGAAGACCATAAATCCGAGTTTTTCGCCGATGTGGGGATAATGCATGAAAGTGTAGGTATTAGTTATGACTCTGTCGCCGTCAAAGAATGTCCAGTCGCCGGCTTTGTCGGTGAGCCACGGGGTGTAGTGGTCGAACGTTTCGAAGACAAGATTCGGAACGGCTGTCGGATCGCTCCATGTCAGAGCGGGGGTGTCGGACGAGCTGTCGATTGCGAGGTCGGTAACCGGCGCGAGCTGCGACGCTCCGAGTTCAACGTCGAGAGCTTCGGTCTCGTTATTGGCCGGGACATCATCGCCGGGGGCTGTCACGCGGGCTGTGACGCTCATTTCTGACGGAGAAGCCGCTGTCGGAGTGAACGAGAGGTTCAGCGAGGCTGAGCTGTTGAAGGCGAGGGCGCTGACTGTTGACGAGGCAGCTATCTTGCCGTCGACGAGCAGGTCGACGGTCATGTCAGAGAGATCTGACAGGCCGTTGTTGGTAATTGTCAGATCGGCGGTGTAAGGCGAACCGGGGAGCGCAAGGCGCGGAGCATACATCGACACAGAAGCGTCGGCATCGGGCATATCGAGGAAACGGATGGCGTCGACCAGAATGGACGGGTTGGGATCCTCACGGTCGCCCCAGCCGCGGAAGCGGAGTACAAAATATTTGGCATCCACAACCTCCTGAGGTATTTCGAGGACAGCCTGATGCCAGGCGGGATCGCCGGTCTCTCCGGCGAAGCTGAAGCTGCGCAGAGTGACGGGGTTGTTCTGCTCGATGTCGGCCACGACATCCAGACCGACTCTGGCGCCCGGTGTCGAGTAGTAGCTGAAGAACAGACGTGGGTTACGCGCGTTGTTGATGTTAATGCGCCCTGAGTTGAGATATGCGTAGTCATTTTCTTCAATGGGATACCAGCGTGCGCAGCCATCGTCGCCGTCGTAGCTGTCAAACGAGAAAGCCCAATGGCCGATGTCGGTTTTTCCGCGGATCCACCAGAGGCCGTCACCGCTGACCGCAGCTTTGGCGAAGCTCTCGACGAGGGGCAGTCCTGAGGGCGAGCCGGTGACGAAGTCGGGGCTGGCGCAAGGCGCGCTCTCTCCGCCTTCGGTGACGGCCGTGATGTTGTAGAAGAGCACGTTCGGTGTCGAAAGTCTGACACTGATGTCATAGGAAGTCGCAGTCAGTTCGTCGACGATTGTCTTTCCGGCGGCGTCATAGATGGTATATGTGACGGTTGCGGGGTCAACGCGGCCGCCATTGGCTCCGGTCGACGAGGGTGCGTTCCATGAGAGAGTGATGCCGTCGGCGGTCTCCACAATCCGGGCATCAGTGGGAGCCATGGGGATGTCCTGGCCGACTCTTACGGTAGCTTCTGCCACCGGACCGCGGCCGAGTGTGTTGACGGCTGTGACACGATATGTCACTTCTCCGGCGCCCATATCCGAGTCGGTGAATTCGAGTTCGGCACCCCATGCGGGCGATTCAAATGTCCTGACGCTCGTGCCGTCGGCGCGTTCAACGCAGATGGCGGTCAGCGGTTCGGTTTCGTTGCCGTTGATGTCTCCTGCGGGAGCTTTGAAATGTCCTGTCACGCGGTGAGCGCCGTCGGCGTCAGCGGTCAGAGTGAGACCTGAGACGCGTGCGGGCACATCGGGAGCGGCGTCGGCCTTGACGCTGATTCCGGTGACGTATAACCCGCTCTTGAATCCGTCGCTGCAGGCATGGATGGCGAATCGATAGACGCCGTCGGCTGCCGGAGTTACCGATTCATTCATCTCGGTGTAGTCGGAGTTTGTCGATCTGAAGTCAGCCGCTTCGCGGATAGAAGTGTAGGTTGTAGGATCTTCTCCCTGACCATAGCTGACCGCAAAGCGTTCGGTGTCATAGGTGCCGGCCGAGCGAATCGAATATCTGAAGTGATAGAGTTTGCCGCCTTCGAGTTTGACGGGAGGTGTCATCAGATAGCTGTCAGACGGATTCCAGCCATAGAAGATAACAAACGACTGGTTGCTGGGCGACCACGAGGGGCTGCCGTCGGTGGGCGTTACTACCTTATAAAGACCATAGAGGTTGTCGGTTGAGAAGTCGTCGACAAACGGCGGAGTGAAAGCATCGCCGAGAATTATCTGCTCTGAACGGACTTCGGCGCTTGCTTGAGAATGCTGAACAGCTGTGACACCATAAGAATAGGCTGTCATGTAGTCCGGAGTGAGTGTCTCGGTGAAAGTTGTGGCGGTTTGTCCCGTAGCTACTTTGACATTGTCGGGATATCTGACAACGTCATATCTCAGGGCGGCCTCGTCGAGATAGCCGTTGTTGACTGTTCCTGTCGGTTTCTGCCAGGTGAGGGTCACAACGCCTTCGGAGTTGGCCGTTGCTGTCACACCGACGGGCTCGAGAGGTATGTCAAAGCCGGCGAAGAATTTAACTTTCTCCGACAGCGGGCCGTCCCCTCCGGAACAGGTTGCTCTGACGGCGAGCTCATGGCTGCCGGTTGTCAGAGTAAGCTCGCGGCTGACTTTGCTGCCGGCGTTGCTCTGGCCTGTCAGCACTTCAGTGTTTCCGTCGACAACCGAGTAAGTGAGAGTGCCGCTCAGCGGATCGCCGGCATAGGTCTCGGCGGGAAGCGTAAATGTCACCGTGCCGTCAAGAGAGCCCTTTTCAAATGAAGCGGCAAAATCTGTTATAGCTGCCGGAGCGTTGTCGGCGGCTGCCGACGGCGGGATGTAGAGATTTGTGATCTGGAGCGCGTTGTCAAAGTCGCAAACTTTCTCTGTGATGGCAGTAGCCGGATCAATCTTGTAGAGAGCCGACGATACGTTCTCGTCGTCGAGCTTGAACGCGGCCCAGTAGATCATTCCCGACTTCGGGTCATAGGCGGCACTCTGGCTGAATGTCGACGATCTGACACCGGTGTAGTCCACGAGAGTCTTCTCGCCTGTGGTTTTGTTAATCTTGAAAAAGCCGCCTTCGGCGTTGAGGGCATAGACCTGTCCATTGTCATCGACGGCCACAGCCACCATATTGTCTTTGTCGGTGGCAATCGTCATGATTGACGGCCCGTAGTCGCCATAGGTCACCTTGCAGAATTCATTTGCGCGGCTGGCCTCGGTCGGGTAATAATAATAGCC
>DBGBEM010000361.1:0-7076 GCA_048477235.1 Muribaculaceae bacterium
TCCGGCTTCGACAACGGCCCGGTGGACTCTCGCGCCATACATGCCGGGGCCGCCGTAGGCCGGCAGCAACGAGGGATGGATGTTGAGAATGCGCTTGGGAAAGGCGTCGATAATGACAGGGTCGATATATTTGAGGAATCCGGCCAGAACGATGAGGTCGACTTTGTGGCGCCGCAGCAGCCCGACGATTTCGCCGGGATTCTCGCGCCAGACGTTGTCGGGAACGTGCTCGACGCTGATGCCGAGACGGTTCATGCGGCCTATTACGCCGGCGTCGGCGCGGTTTGTCACTGCGATCGCGACATTGATTTCGCGAGAGTCTTCGAAGGTGCGGGCTATATGTTCGGCGTTTGTGCCGTTGCCTGATGCAAGAATTGCTATGTTGGTCATGGCGTGACGTTAAGGCTGAGGTTATTGTTACTACCGACAAAGTTACGAAACAAATGCCTCCGGCGCAAGCGCGGCGCTCACATTCTGTCGAGCTGACGGGCGAGCCGACAGTCGTTTTCAATGAATCCCGACTCCATGAGCCCGACGCATTCGTTGTGGTCGTTGAGATAGCGGCGAGGCAGAGGGCGGTAGTTGCTGTCGGTTACACTCATGGGCGCAGTTATGCGCGGGGTGGCTATTTCGGCCAGCCCCAGCGCAGTCGGGGTGAATGAGTCGCCCGAGGCGACAGGTAGGCGCGAGTTGCGCGTCAGCGTTTCTGATATTTCGGGGTAGCGCGCGACATAACTGTTTGAGATCCACACGATGAACGGAACATAGACCTGATAGAACGTCGGACAGGGCGACGCATGGAGGAACAAACCCCGGCTGTCGTCGAGAATGTCCTCGCCGTGGTCGCTGCTGTAAATCATGGCGGCGTTGGCTCCGAGGCGTTCGAGGCGGCGGGCTATGCCGCTGAGAAGGCTGTCGGTTGCCACTATTGTGTTGTCGTAGGCGTTGATGAGCGCATCGCGTTCGCCGGCCGATATTTCAGAATAGCTGTCGGGCCTGAAGCGCGCCATGTCGGCGGGATAGCGGTCGCGGTAAGAGAAGTGCGACCCGTAGCAGTGGAGAACTATAAGCTGCTTTCGCGCGCCTTTGGCGAGAATACTGTCGAGATAGTCAAGCAGTCCGAGATCGCCGGTCTTGGCGAATTTTTCGGGAGAGTCTTCGCCGATATATATGGTTGTGTCGGCTTCATTGCCGAAGAATTCGATGAAGGAGCGGTTATGTTTCTGGGCTGTCACGAATGCTGTGGAATATCCGGCTTCTTTGAAGGCGCTGATGACCGACCGGACGGAATAGATCGAATCGGCGTAGTTTTCCGGTGTCAGATGGGTCAGCAGCAGTGGCACACTCTTGTGGGTAGTGTTCGACTGGCTCAGTGAGCGCCGGAAGTTGACGAGCCTGCCGCAGCTGTCGGCTTCGAGTCTTGTCAGCCTCGGGTTTGTAGGCCGGCCGTAGCCGTTGAGGGCCCAATGGTCGGCGCGCGACGTCTCGCCGACCACGAGCACAATCACTTCGCGGCATGAGTCGGGCCTGACGCTCCGGGCGTCAAAACTGAACTCAGGTTCGTTGGCGGCGCGCTGACGCAGTTTTATCGCATGTCGCCCCGCGAGCCGGGCGTTGTCGAGGGCATTGATCGGAAAGATGTCGCGGCGGAATCTCAGCTCGCCGCCGAGTCCGGCTGCTATGGTGACTGTGGTTGCGGCAATTGCCAGCCACAGGGCATAGCGGCGCTGGCGCATGAGGCTGTCGCGGCCGATATTCCAGCCTTTACACAGCATGACGGTGGCAAATACCAGCGGCGGCACATAGAGAACAACGACTATTATGATAGACGGCAGCATGTTGCCCAGCAGCTCTCCCGCCTCGCCGGGATTGGTTGTCACAAGGTTGAGAAACATGTCGACGGCGATGACCGACCGTTTGTAGAGCCACAGCGGCACGATCTGGAACGCGTCGAGGAATATGACGGGGAAGAACAGCCATATCGTGCGTCCTAACCGCGGCGAAAGTGTCAGCAGAAGATAGTAGACGGCCAGAGGAAGCGCGACATTGACGGCCGCGACCATAAGGGGCATCTTCTCGGTGAAACCGAGGATGACATTCGGAATTATTAGCAGAATAAGGAATATATAGACGGGCAGCGCTCCATTTTCCACTGCGCGCCTGAGTCTGTCAGAAAGCTTCATTGATATTGAATTCGACACCCCATTCGCCCCGGCCGAAGCCGACATCGACACGCACGTTCATGCGCTGCTTGAACTGCCACCGGTAACCGAGGCCGAAGTTGGGGAGTATTTGTTTCAGACGTATGTTTTTGAAGTCGGGGAACACGTTGCCGGCACCGCCCCAGACTACTATGCCGTTGCGCCGCCAGACGTTCTGGCGCAGCTCTATGGTTATGTCGGTCGAACACTTGTCGCGGTAGCGCCCTTCGTAGTATCCGCGCATTGTCGACGAGCCTCCCAGATGCGGCATCATGCCCCAGGGGGTGTCGCCGTAGGTGAACGAGCCGTTCAGGCGTGCCGCCAGGACTGCCCCTTTCCACAGAGGAAAATATCCCGCAAGAAAGAAGGAGGTCGATGAAAACGAGTGGGAGCTGTTGCCGAGGAAACTCGGGTAGAACCGCTGGACAATGCGGGCGTTGACACCTTTGTGGGGTTCGCTGACGACGTCGCGGGTGTCGTATTGAATTGCTATGCCGGCGCCGACAGATGTTGTTGTCGTCGGAAGACCGCCGAAAATCTCAGGCACTTTTATGCGTGAGGCGATTATGTAGCTGAGGTCGAACGACGGCCCTGCGAACAGGGAGGGGGCTATGCGGAACGACACATCGGTTCCGAAGCTGAATGTCAGGTTGCGGTATTTTGTCTTATGGTTGTCGTCGCTGGCGTTTTCATAGCCGATTCCCCAGAAATAGGTCGGCAGCAGGCTCAGCGAAAGGCCGTAGGTTATGCGGCAGCGGTCGTCGGGGAAAAAATGGTTGCCGGTGATCGAGACTTGCGAGAACAGCGACGTCGATACCTGACATTTGAGCGATAGGTCGCTCACCGGGGCGAGTGAGTCTTTGGCGGCGTGGTAGAGCGCAGCCCCGACAAGGCCGATACCTAACTTTGTGTCTGACGAATAAAAGGGGCCGCCTATGAGCGAGAAGTCGATGTCTTTATAAGGCTTTGGCTTGTTGGTCGTCGAGAAGTATTCTATGATGTTTCCGATAAATCCGCGGGAATTGTGTCCGACAGGGGGTATGACAGCCGGAGCGACACTGTCGGGCAGTGCGGCCGGGGGAGGGGGGCATTGGGCCGAGGCCCCTATAGCCGTCATGGCTATGAATAATGATGAAATTGTTGCTGATAGTCGAAACACGATGCGAAGTTACATATAATTAACATAAGCGGGTCAGGCGTTGTTTGGATGATAATGCACTATGTTTGGCCGAAAACGGACAATTGGCAAATTTTTTGCTGTGGTGTCGGGAAAAATGCCCACTTTTGTTGTTGCTATATAAAACACGTTTCAACTATTATGACAAACCGGACAACTCTGAAAGTCACTCTGACTGCCATGGCCATTATGCTGATGGCCGGGCGGACTGTGGCCTCACCGGCAGAGCCGATTGTGTCTGACAGTAGTTCTGTCGATTATAGCAACGGCGCTCTCGTTCCCGATTCGGCAGGGACGGAGACGCCGATAGATCTTAAATTGCCTCACGACGATCTTTATCAGCATCCTTATTCGATGTGGCGCAGTTGTCCGAACTGGAAGCGGCTATGGCAGAATACCGCAGTCCTGTTCGGCGCGGGTTTCGCCACTCTGGGTGTGCTCGAGCTGCTGCCCGAGAACACTACAGCCTGGAACAAGGCGTCGCAGAAGGGCGTGCCGTTTTTCAGGCGCTGGTGGAATCATGCCAAAAGCGGGCCTGTCTGGGACAGCGATCTGCCGCTGTTCAATTATATCCTTCATCCCTACGCCGGAGGCGCCTATTATATGGGAGCGCGCTCGCAGGGCCTCAATGTTCTGGGCTCGCTGGTCTACGTGACTTTTATCTCGACCTGCTTCTGGGAATACGGAATCGAATGTATAAACGAAGTGCCGTCGATTCAGGATCTGATAATAACCCCGCTCGCCGGCGCCGTTGTCGGAGAGGCTTTCTATCGCGCGAAGCGTCATATTGTCGCCAATGACTACCGCCTGCTGGGGTCGCCGGTTCTGGGTAATATGGTGGCGGTTCTGATCGATCCCGTCAACGAGGTTCTCGGCTTTATCTTCGGCAATTCCGCGCGACAATGGAACAAGTATAATAAAAACAAGGCGTTGCGTCTTCAGGGCGTCTCATCGCAGTGGGGGCCCGTGTCGATCGGCGGGTCGTCGGGATTCGGGCTGACGCTGAACGCTGTTTTCTAATATTTCGCATTATGAAAAAATTCATTTCAACTTCGTTAATCACGCTCTCTCTGCTCTCATCGCTGTCGGCGGCCGCCTATCGGGTAGAGCCGATAAACTACGGAAATTTCGACCGTTGGGTGACGCGCAACATAAAGGAGAGCGCTGTCATAGGCGGCAATTCGAAGACGCTTTATGAGGTGGGCCCCACAGCGACGGTCAACGGAAACTCCGCATACACCAACCGCGGAGGCTCCCCATGGGCCAACTCGAATGTTCTGGCGAAAGTTTCGGGAGTCACCAAAGGCAGCAATGCCGTCTACCCCGAGAATCGGCCCGGACGTGGCAAGTGTGCCCGTCTGACATCGCAGATGGAGAAGGTTAAGGTGCTCGGCCTTATCAACATGAATGTCATGGTGGCCGGCTCGATGTTTCTGGGACGCATGATCGAGCCGATCACGAGCACGAAAAACCCGTATTCCAAGATGGAGATGGGAATACCCTATACGAAGCGGCCGTCGGCACTGGTGTTTGACTATAAAGTCGACATGCCTGCGGCCAATACGCGCGTCAAGTCGTCGGGCTTCGGCTCGCAGAAGACTCTGCCGGGGCGTGACAACGCCGTTGTCTTCGTGCTGCTGCAGCGCCGTTGGGAAGACGCCAAGGGAAATATCCACGCCCGGCGCGTGGCCGGCGGCAGTGAGAAGTTCCGCTCGTCGAGCCCCTGGGTCAACGGCCACGCAATCAAACTCGTCTATGGCAATCCCGCCGGCAAACCGGGTTACGACTCTTCGACTCTCGCGCTCCGTTCCGGCTCAAATGCTTATTATGCACGGAATTCCAAGGGCCGTATGGTGCCTGTGATCGAGGAAGGCTATGACGATGCCACAGCCACGCCGACCCATGTCATTGTGATGATTTCGGCCGGCGACGGCGAGCCGTATGTGGGCACCCCCGGTCTGTCGTTCTGTGTCGACAATGTCGGTTTCGGTTTCTGATGTCCGACACAACAAACGGCCTCATGCGTCCGTTGTCATAATATGAGTTTCTTTGGATTTCTCATTCTGGTTCTTATCGGCTATTTCGTGATATGGCCGATTGTGAAAGTAGCGATGCGCGTGCGGAGCGCGCAGCGTCAGTTCCGTGATGCCATGTCCGGCACCGGCCCCTCTGCCGGGACTCGGGCTTCGCAGACGTCGCGCCCTGGCGGATGGAGCCGCCCTTTCAGGCGTAAGCCTAAAAAATTCGGGCCCGAAGTCGGCGAGTATGTCGCTTTCGAAGAGGTCGACATTGCTGAAGAATCAACTGCCGAGGCTCCTGCCGATTTCAGCGCCGAGCCTCAGGTCTCTGATGCCGAATGGGAAGACTTGAAATAAAGCGATGAAATATTACATAAACGATCTTTACGCTTTTTTGCGCGAGCTTGCGGCCAACAACGACCGCGATTGGTTTCGGGCTAACAAGAACCGCTACGACGACCTTCGCGCTCTATGGCTTGCCGATATCGGCCGGATGATCGACGCCATGTCGGTCTGGGATCCGGCTCTGACGTCGCTGACGGCCAAGCGTGCCGCCTACCGTATTTACCGCGACACCCGCTTTTCTCCCGACAAAACGCCGTATAAGACATTCTTTTCGGCGGCTATGAATGCCCCCGGTTCGCAAAGCGGCTTTTATATCCAGATCGGCCCCGATTCTCATCAGTGGGCCGGACTTTTCGCCGGGATATGGTGTCCCGAAGCCCCGCTGTTGAAAAAACTGCGCCGTGCTATCGTCGACAATATCGAAGAATGGGAGGCGATTGTAAATGCGCCGGAGATAACCTCGAATTTCGAGATAACGACCTCCGACAGCCTTAAGACCGTTCCTCGCGGCTGGCCGAAAGACCATCCCCATGCCGGCTGGCTCAGGATGAAAGACTATGGGCTGCAGGCGCGCAACGTCGGCCCCGGGTTCTTTCTCGATCCTTCATGGCCCGAACGAGCTGCCGAGCTTTTGAGCATCACGAAGCCCTTTGTCGACTCCTTAAATTATTCGGCAACAGAAGAATAACGGCCTTTAAAACTGATTTTTGCCGATTTTTTTTGCGGCGTCGGATTTTTTGTTGTAAATTTGCGCCTCGAAATATCTCGATAATAATCAATCTTGACATACAAAGGCAATGAAAAGAACATTCCAACCCTCCAACCGCAAGAGAGTCAACAAGCACGGTTTCCGCGCTCGCATGTCTACCCCCGACGGTCGCAAAGTCCTTGCCCGTCGTCGCGCAAAAGGTCGCCTTCATCTGACGGTATCTGACCATCTGGGCAAGAAGTAATCTTCCCCAGCTCTCTTAGCCACGACATGCTCAGCGCCTCGCCGGTTCGCCGGCGGGGCGCTGTGTCGTGTTATGTGGTGAAGAGTTCCATGCAGCATCGCCGGCAGTCGAATCTCAGTTCGAAAGCTGTGTCGCGGTCGCTCATCTTGAGAAACAGCTTTTGCGGCAGCTCTTTCCCGGACGGCGTCTTGAGACACGCCCCAAGCTCGTGACGCAGGCAATAGCGTGTTGTCATTACTCTGAGTCCCTTTTCGCTCCGGCGCTCCGGCTCTGTCTCGAGCGCCATTGGCAGACGGCCTGCCGCTCCGCGGCGCCTGTAGAAGTCGGCCGCTACGCGGTTGGCCACAGAAACGCTCTCGGGCAGCGGGCCGATTATCGGCTC
>DBGBEM010000362.1:0-3491 GCA_048477235.1 Muribaculaceae bacterium
TCTATGGCCTCGCCTCCTTCGGCGGGAGTCAGCGTTCCTGTGTCGCCGACCTGACCGCCCATCTCGGCGTAGAAAGGCGACCGGGCGAGCACAATCTGATAGAACTGCCCCTTTTTCTGTTTCACGAGGCGATAGCGGAGAATCCGCGTGGTGGCCTCGGCATTGTCGTAGCCGACAAACTCAGGCTCGCCGGGATTGACGGTCACCCAGTCGGTAGCCTCGACAGCCGCGGCATTGCGGGCGCGTGCCTTCTGTGCGGCCATCTCGCTGTCGAATCCCTCGCGGTCCATCGTCATGCCGTTCTCCTTGAGAATCAGCTCGGTCAGATCGAGCGGGAAGCCGTAAGTGTCATAGAGCGTGAAGGCATCCTTGCCCGAAATAGAGCCGGAGCCGTCGGCCTTAGCCTTGGCGATGGCGCCGTCGAGAAGTCTGATGCCGTTGTCGAGAGTGCGCAGGAAAGCGTCCTCTTCCTCCTTGATGACGCGCATGATCAGCTCGCGCTGGGCGGGAAGCTCGGGATAGGCTTCGCCCATCGAGTCGATGAGAGTGTCGACAAGGCGATACATGAAGGCCTCCTTGCGGTCGAGGAAGGTGTAGCCGTAGCGCACGGCGCGGCGCAGTATGCGGCGTATGACATATCCGGCCTTGGCGTTGGAGGGGAGCTGACTGTCGGCGATAGAGAAAGCTATCGTGCGCACATGGTCGGCAACGACGCGCATGGCTATGTCGACGCGGTGGTCTTCGCCGTATTTCTTGCCTGATATATTGGCTATCTTGTCGATCAGCGGGGTAAACACGTCGGTATCGTAGTTCGACTGTTTGCCCTGAAGAGCCATGCACAGGCGCTCGAAGCCCATGCCGGTGTCGATGACGCGGGCGGGCAGCGGCTCGAGGGTGCCGTCGGCCTTGCGGTTATATTGCATGAACACGAGGTTCCAGATCTCGATAACCAGAGGATTGTCTTTGTTGACAAGGCTCGCGCCATCGGTTTCGGCGCGCTCGGCCTCGGGGCGCAGGTCGATGTGGATCTCGCTGCATGGGCCGCAGGGGCCCGTGTCGCCCATCTCCCAGAAATTGTCGTGTTTGTTGCCGTTGATGATATGGGACTTAGGCAGATGTTTCTCCCAGATAGAGGCAGCCTCGTCGTCGCGGCCGATATTGTCGGCCGGCGAACCCTCAAACACGGTGGCATAGAGGCGCTCAGGGTCAAGGCCGAGACGGTCGACGAGATATTCCCAGGCCCAGTTGATGGCTTCCTGCTTGAAATAGTCGCCGAACGACCAGTTGCCGAGCATCTCGAACATCGTGTGGTGGTAGGTGTCCATGCCAACCTCTTCGAGGTCGTTGTGCTTGCCGCTGACACGCAGACACTTCTGGCTGTCGGCAACCCTGCGGGCTTTGGGCACGGCGTTGCCGAGAATAATATCCTTGAACTGGTTCATGCCGGCATTGGTGAACATCAGAGTGGGGTCATCCTTGATCACCATCGGAGCCGACGGAACGATTTTGTGGCCTTTCTCGCTGAAAAACTGCTTGAAAGACTCGCGGATCTCTTTTGCTGTTAGCATATTATAATACGTCTGAAAATCAAGCTGCAAAGTTACAAAAAATAATCAGTAATCAGAAATCAGGAAATATGATTTGTTTTTTCGCAAAAATGTTTATATTTGCGACTGAAACCTATCTATTCTCAAACTTATTCTTCGTTTTATGAACCTAAAAGCTACATTTATTATTTCTTCCGTTGTTCTGGGACTCACAGCTGCGGCCCAGAACCCGCCTCCTTTCGACAATCCCGGTGTAACAGCCAGCCCGGCGCAGGGAGAGGTCGGCACTCTACAGCGCTTCTCGCTGACCTACGAGAACGAGCAAGGAGTCGTTCCGAATCCCTATCAATATTCCATAACCGTGACGAAATACGGCGAGACTGATGTTCTGATGGGCGCCACGGCCATGACCGACACCAAGCAGTATAATATCATGCACGTCACGCTCGACCGCACGCTGCGCGAGCCGGGCGCCTACGTCGTCACTATTCCGACCGGCTTCGCCCAGAACTGGGACTACGCCGATGTCGCCGAAACAAAATGGCTATATATCGTCACCGGCGACGAAGAGAATCCCGACGAGTTCGTCCCCTACGACAATGTCGGCGTCGCAATCAGCCCGCGACAGGGCGTCTACGACAAAATCGGCGAGAATTTCCAGCTCAATTTCGACTACCAGTCGATAGGCGTGAATCCTGCCATTCTAATCCGCATGGTCGACGATGCAACAGGAGTTGTCTGCGGCACATTCAGCATCGACTATACATTCACCGACGACCGGCTGGCCGTGCTGAACCAGTTTGTGCTCGCCTCTGACCGCGAAGTGACAGCCCCCGGCTCATACACACTTGAGTTCCCGATGGGCACATTCTACCGCTCGTCGGACAGCGAAGACCTGCCCGCCTTCAAATTCCGATATGTCGTCAGCGAGACAGGCGAAACATATAAGCCCGACCCGGCTTACAGCGTCGTCTATCCCTCCGACGGCTCGACAGTGCGCCGGCTCAACCGCCTCGTCGTCACTTTCCCCGACTATGAGAAAGCCGCTCCGGCCCTCAACTCCGACATCACGGTCGTCGACGGGATGGGCAAAGAGGTCGCAACCGGCATACCTCTCGCCACAAAAGAGAAGATCGGACAGAATCAGGTTGCCGTCACCTTCTCAAGCGACATTACGGCCGAGGGCGACTACTACGTCACAATGCCCGAGGGCACTTTCCTCGTCGGCGAGAACGGCGCGAAGAGCGCGCAGATAGTTCTTAAATACACTGTCAAAGACAACGCCTACGACCCCGAAGACCCCGACGGCCCCTACGACAACCGCGGCGTCACAATATATCCCGAACAGGGGCGCTACAAGTCGCTCAACACATTCACTCTGACGTTCGACTGCCAGAAGACCGGAATCAACTTCGCCAAGATGATTAAAGTCTACAACGACGAGACAGGCGACATCTTCGGCACCTGCGGCATCGACTACGGCGCCAACATGGGGCGCGAGGTCATCGCCGACGTTATTCCGTGGATGAATGTCCCCGGCACCTACACAATCGACTTCCCGCAGGGAACATTCTACGACTATGGAACCGAAGGAGAGCCCGAGATGCCGGCCTACAAATTCCGCTATGTCATCGCCGAGAACGGCGCCACTGTCGAGCCGGCCGCCGAGAACGTAGTCGCCGATCCCGCCTCAGGCTCGATAGTTCCGCGCATCGACAACATAACGGTGACCTTCCCCGACTTCACGCGCATCGAGCGCAGCCATATCGTCGACCAGCTCAACACCGAGATAAAGGTTGTCAACGCCGCCGGAACGGTAGTGTCGGAAGGGGCGGTCAACCACAATCAGACCGGCCTCGCCGCCAACACGATGCAGATAAAGTTCGACCCGGCGGTTGTCGAAAACGGCCGATACGAGATCATCTTCGCACGTCGCGTGTTCCT
>DBGBEM010000363.1:0-2778 GCA_048477235.1 Muribaculaceae bacterium
GATTCACCGATCTCTGCGGTTCGCCTGACCTGTCACCGCGTCTGCGCCATGATTTCTCGCCTACGCCCGACCTCGTTCCGGCTGCTGTTGTGACTTGCGTCATGCTGAGGATTCCGTTCCGTTTCACGGGTATATCCACTCTCCGCTATAAAGAGTCAGACCGCGTTGCCGCGCTGATAGAGGAACTTGCCCGCGTCGGGGCCGTCATCGAATCGGATGCCGACACCATGTCGTGGGAAGGCGCTTTGCAGCCTGTGGCCGAACTTCCGGTTTTCGATCCCCACGGTGACCATCGGCTGGCGATGTCGCTCGCGCCTGTGGCATGCTATATTCCGGGAATTATAGTCCGTGATGCCGAGGTTGTCGACAAAAGCTATCCTTCGTTCTGGGACGATCTGGCTGCGGCCGGATTCCGGGTTGAACCTGTCGAAACGGGCGAGGCATGACCGGAGCGCTCATTCTGTTGGCTGTCGTCGTTGTTGTGGGCGTTATCCTGCGCCTTACCCACCGTCCTGACCCGGCAGAACCCGACGCGCCTTCGGCTGAAGCTAACGAAGTATCTCACGGCCCTTTTTGTTGCGGCCGTCATGCAGTCTGCGAGAAGGGCCTTCCGGCCGGTGAGCCGGTATATTATGATGACGAAGAGCTCGACGTTTTTGCCGGCCGTCCGGCTGATGAATACAAAGACGCTGAAATCGAACTGTTCCGCGATATTCTGCTGACACTGCGCGCCGAAGACGTGGCCGGATGGTGTGAGAGCCTTGTCAGCCGTCACATAGCGCTGCCCGAACCGCTTCGCGACGAAGTTTTAATGATAATGTCAGAGTGAATTAAGTGAACGTTCTCGAACTTGATTTTTTTCGCAATGCCCTGATTGCCGTGTTGCTCGTCAGCGTGGCCTCGGCGATAATAGGTTGCTATGTCGTTACGCGGCGTCTGGTGTCGATAGCCGGAGGTGTTACCCACGCCTGTTTCGGCGGTCTCGGACTCGGATATTTTCTCGGTTTCAATCCTGTGTTGCTTGCCGGGATTGTGGCTGTAGGGTCGTCGCTTGGGGTCGACTGGCTCGAGCGTCATTCAAAGGTGAGAAGTGATTCGGCGGTAGCTGTGTTCTGGGCTCTCGGCATGGCTGCGGGCGTTCTGTTTGTTTTCCTTACTCCGGGATATGTCCCCGAGCTGAATGCATTCCTGTTCGGCAACATACTGACGGTCACCCGAACCGATCTGCTGACTTTCGCTGTTTTCACCCTGGTTCTGACCGGCTATTACGCGGTTCGTTTCCCTGTAGTCACGGCCTGTGCGTTCGACCGCGATTTCGCTCGTGTCAGCGGATTGCCGGTGACTCGGGTGACTACGGTAATGACGCTTTTTACGGCTGTCTGCATCGTATTGACCATCAGACTTGTCGGCGTAATGCTTCTTATGTCGATGCTGACATTGCCCGTTATGATCGCCGAGATGTTTGTCGGGCGCATGAAGCCGCTGTTGTGTATGTCGGTTGCTGTCAGTGCTATCGGCTGCACAGCCGGACTGTTTCTCGGAACCGTGATAGACGTTCCGGCTTCGGCGCTGATCGTTCTCACTCTTGCCGCAGCGTGGGTCATAGTGCGCCTGATCAGATTCTTTTCCGGACAAATCGGCAGATAAAAATCAGCAGCTCCCTTTGCCGGTGGGCCGGGAGCTGCCTGTAAACGGTGATTCTGTTTTCAGCCTTTCAGTTTGTCGGCGAGCCCGTGGGCGAAGTCGGCGCCTTTCTCGAGGGCTTCGGCGGCCATTCCTTTGGCCTTTTCGCCCAGTCCCGAGAGTTTCTCTGTGGCAGAGTCCTTGATGTCGTTGATTTTGTCTTTAACTGCGGAGCTATGGGCGGCAGCAGCCTCTTTGGCGGCTTCGGCACTGAGCTCGGCGGCTTGCTTCGACACTTTCAGGTCCTGGCGTGCGATGTCATCATTAGTAGGTGTCATAACGGTTGTTTTTAGAGGTTTGGTAACAGCATTAAAACACCGTTGGCGCTGTTGTGGTTCAGCTTTCGGACCGCTCGGCCGATAAAATCAGTCGACAAGGCGGTCGAGAACTGTAGCTATCAGGTCGGTGACTGCCGATTTATAGTTCGGGCGGGCATTCCCGTTCATGCGGTTGGCGATGATAGTGCAAACAGTCATGGCTTTATGGCCCATGAGGCGCGACAGACCCTGAAGCGGAGCCGATTCCATCTCGTAGTTCGTTATTTTGCGCCCGTTGAAGCGGAAGTCCTCGATTGACTTGTTCAGCCCGGGATTGGCGAGCGGAAGGCGCAGCTCACGCCCCTGAGGCCCGTAGAACCCCACAGCCGAGATTGTGTTTCCGCGCACCATGTCGTCGCGCCCGATCCGGCTGACGAGTTCGGCATCGGCGTCGACAACGTAGGGGCGTGCCCAGAGCGGGTTCCAGTCGGTGTCGGCGGTGAAAGCGTTCTCGAAGTCAAGGTCGGCAACGCTGTTGCGTCCGGCGTAGTAGTTCAGTACACCGTCGAATCCGATAGCTTTCTCGGCGATAACGGGTGTGCCGAGGTCGAGCTCGGGCTGAAGGGCTCCCGACGTTCCGATGCGCACCATTGTCAGCACGCGTTTCTCGGCCCGGATTTCGCGTGTGGCGAAGTCGACATTTGCCAGAGCGTCGAGCTCGTTGATGACGATGTCGATATTGTCGGGGCCGATGCCGTGGCTGAGACACATGACGCGTTGGCCGCGGAAGGTGCCTCCGATCGTATGGAATTCGCGCGACTGGACTTCAAAATCGCGG
>DBGBEM010000364.1:0-4993 GCA_048477235.1 Muribaculaceae bacterium
GTATATGCCGACGAGGATGTCACCTACGGGCGCCTCGTGGAGGTTCTCGACCTCGGCGCACGCAATAACCTGAAGATGGTTCTCGCCACCAAGCCCGCTCCGGCCACGGCACAGCCTGATTATGGAAAATAACCGACGACACAGGGCCATAGCCGCAGCTGCCACACTGCTGTTCCACGCGCTGCTGATAGCGGCGCTGGTAGCCGGTGTGCTGCGCTACAGCTCAGAGCAGGATCAGCCCGAATGGCCGCCGGCCGACTCGTCGGAGATTCTCTTCGGCGGCGAGTTTGTCATGGTCGGCGACCAGGGCGCCTCGGAAGACGAAGCGGCCGCCGAAACGGAGACCGCCGAAGCGGTTGAAGAGCCCGGGAATGACATTAAAGTCCTTAAAGTCTCTAAGGACCTTAAAGACCTTAAGGTCCCTAAAGCCGAAAAAGCCGAAAAAGCTGAGAAAAACGAGGCCGAAAAGGCCGAAAAGGCTGAGAAAGCCGAGGCTATCAAAAACCGCGTCAGCTTCGGCAAAGGAAAAGGCAAAGCGGGCCAGCCCGACGGCAACTCGGCCGACGGCGCCGTCAGCGGTATCGCCGCATCGGGTCTGGGCAACCGCAAGGCGGTCAGCCTCCCCCCTCCCGAAAAGGGGCCGATGGGAAAGATCGTCGTGAAGATCACTGTCGACCGCAACGGAAACGTCACCTCGGCGGCTTATCTGAGCGGGGTCGCTCCGGCCAACGCCTCGGCGTCGGCGCGACGCAGCTGCGTTGAGGCTGCGCGCCGATCGCGCTTCAGCGCCGACCCCGACGCCCCCGCCTCTCAAACCGGAACAATAACATACACCTACAAATAACTATAACTCCAATGTCTCTGATAAAATGCGACGACTGCGGCAGTGACATCTCCGACAGCTCGCTGTTCTGCCCCCACTGCGGCCGCCCTACCCATCTCAATAAAGCCTATCCGCGCCCCGGAGAGGTTCCCGAAGCTTATACAAAAATGGCCGAGGCCGTCGGGAGTAAGAAAGATGTATCTGATGCTTCTGATGTATCTGATGCGACGGATGTGGACGATGATGGAGCCGAACGCGCACGCCGCCGCAACGAGCGGCTGAAAGTCATTCTCTTTCTCGCTGTCTTCGTTGTCATTCTTGGCCTTGTTCTGTGGGTTTACTTCTTCATGCCGCGTCCCGAGCAGGAAGATGAGCTTCTGGAAGCTACCGAAGAAATCACCATAGTCGAAGATTCCGCCTCGGCGGCCCCTTCTGACACTGCTTCGGCCGCTCCCGCAGCTCCGACAACCCCGAAACCGGGCGCCATCGCGCCGAAAGCAGCTCCCGCCGCGGCTCCCGCGCCTAAAGCCGAGCGTGCATCGGGGGAGGTCACGATGAAATCGCTTCAGGAACAGGCCGCCCATCCCGCCGAGGCACAGGCCACCGAATCGCCTGCCTCACCGGCCGAGTCGACGGTTCCATAACCTGCCGATACTGACAACTCAATCTCTCACCTCAACTATAAGACACACTCTTCCAGATATGGCAAAACACAACAGATACTGCGTGATAATGAGCGGCGGCATAGGCAGCCGGTTCTGGCCCTACAGCCGCACGGCGCGCCCCAAACAGTTTCTCGACTTTTTCGGCACCGGCCGCTCACTCCTGCAGATGACCTTCGACAGAATGCTGCCGCTGGTCGAAAGCCCCGAACGGATTCTCGTTGTCACCAACGACATCTACGGTTCTCTGGTGGCAGAGCAGCTCCCCGAACTTCCGGCCGCAAACATTCTGACCGAGCCGACGCGCCGTAACACGGCTCCCGCCGTAGCGCTGGCCGCCTACCATATCCTCGCCGTCGATCCCGAAGCCTCGATGGTAGTTGTGCCGAGCGATAACCTCATTACGGGCGAGACCGTCTTCAACACGACAATTCTCGACGGTTTCGGTTTCGTCGAGAACACTAACGCATTGCTGACAGTCGGTCTCACCGCAACACGCCCCGAGACGCGCTACGGCTATATCCAGGTCGGCGCCGAGGCCACAAGCGGCATCGCGCGCGTGAAGACATTCACCGAGAAACCCGACGCCGCAATGGCCGAAGTTTTCATCGACTCGGGCGAATTCTACTGGAACAGCGGCATATTCCTCTGGAAAGCATCGTCGATCGTGGCCGCTCTTCGAGAACACGCCCCGGAACTCGCCGCCGTCTTCGACAGTGGCATACGTCTTTTCGGCACTCCCGACGAAGATGCCTTCATCAGCCGTGTATTTCCGTCGTGCCCGTCGATAGCGATAGACTTCGCCGTGCTCGAACATGCCTCGAACGCATACGTCGCCATGGCCAATTTCGGCTGGAGCGACCTCGGCACGTGGGGCTCGCTCTACGACAACTCTCCGAAAAACCGCGAACGCAATGTCACTCAGGAATGTAACGTTCTCGCCTACAACTCGTCGGGCAACATCTTCGCCGTCAAGAGCCGCGACAAGCTCGTGGTTGTGTCGGGCCTCGACGACTATATCGTGGCCGACACCGACAATGTGCTTCTAATCTATCCCCGAGCCGAAGAGCAGGACATACGCCGCCTCGTCGACGACGCCCGCCAGGCTTTCGGCGACAAATATCTATGACCCTTCAATGACATCCGAAGAAATAACCTCACTGAAAGAACGAATCCTAGCCGGAGGCGCCATCACCGACGGCGAAGCCTACGCTTTGGCCGAGGCTCCCGACGCCGAGGCTCTATACGACGCCGCTGAAGAACTGACGCGGAAAACCGTCTCGCGCCGGTTCGACTCATGCTCGATAGCCAATGTGCGGTCGGGCCTCTGCCCCGAAGACTGCAAATGGTGCGCCCAGTCGCGGCATGCAAAAACCGGCATCGACACCTACCCGCTGCTCGACGAGGCAACCTGCCTCGAACACGCCCGCGCAGCCGACCGCGCCGGCATAGGCCGATTCTCGCTCGTGGCAAGCGGCCGGCGAGTGCAAGGCGCCGCGCTCGACGCCATCTGCTCGACGTTCCGCGCCATCGGTGCCGAATGCCGCACGGGCCTCTGCGCGTCGCTCGGCCTGCTCGGCCCCGACGAACTGCGGCGCCTGCGCGAAGCGGGAGTAACGCGCTACCACTGCAACCTCGAAGCGGGGCCGTCGTTCTTCAAGACCGTCTGCTCGACCCACACCACCGACGACAAGCTCGCCACCCTGCACGCAGCCCGCGACCTCGGCTTCGAGGTCTGCTCCGGCGGTATCATAGGCATGGGGGAGACTATGGCCCAGCGTGTCGAACTGGCGCTGACACTCCGACAGGTAAAACCGCTGTCGATTCCTATAAACCTGCTCCACCCCATTCCCGGCACACCGCTCGAAAACGCCGCTCCGCTGAGCGAGGAAGAGATTCTGAGAACAGTGGCAGTGTTCCGCTTCGTCCATCCGGGCGTTCAGCTGCGTTTCGCCGGAGGGCGCGCACTGATGAGCGAGCACACCCAGCTGCGCGCCATGCGCATCGCCGTCAACGGCGCCATCGTCGGCGATCTGCTGACAACCATCGGCTCGACCGTCGAAGCCGACCGCAAACGAATAGCCGAGGCCGGATATGAATTCTGACATCCGCTATAAAGGACATCTGCAGCTCGCCGCCATTGGCCCCGAAGGACAGCGGCGGCTCGAAAAGGCGTCGGTGCTCGTAATCGGCGCCGGCGGCCTCGCCTCGGCAGCCCTCGAACATCTTGCTGCCGCCGGAACCGGCCGCATAGGCATCGTCGACCCCGACATCGTCGAGTTGTCGAACCTCCAGCGCCAGATTCTCTATACCGACGCCGACACAGATCTCCCCAAAGCCGTCTGCGCCGCCCGGCGCATCGCCTCGCTGAGCCCCTCGGTGGAGACCATGGTTTTCGAGAGCCGCTTCGACGATTCGACCTCCGGCGCGATACTCGGTGCCGCGCCCTGGGATGTAGCTCTCGACTGCACCGACTCCTACACGTCGAAGCTCACCGTGGCCCGCGCTATGGCCCGCGCGCGTCTGCCCTACGTCTACGGCGCCGTCGGCCGCTTCGGCGGTCAGGTCATGACGGTTCTTCCCGGCCATGCCTGCTATGGCTGTCTCTACGGCGACGGCCTGCCGGGCGACAACGCCGAAGGCTCATGTGCCGGAGCCGGAATCTTCAGCGGCGTCGTCGGACTGACGGCAATGGTCCAGGCCTGTGAGGCCATGAAAATAGCCGGAGGCTTCGGCAGTCCGCTCGCCGACCGCCTTCTGACAATCGACACTTTCACAATGACATTCACCACCGTCGCCATCGAGCGCGACCAAAAATGCCCGGTATGCAATATCTGAAAAAACTGCTCATCGCCATTACTGTAGCTGCGGCGGCCTGTCAGGCCTTCGCCGCAGCCCCGAAACAGCCCAAGTCGGGTGTCGTCAACGATGACTCCACAGTATCTCTCGCCATATATGCCCCGAAAGCCGCCTCTGTCACTGTCGGCGGAGATCTCGCCCCGACAAAGATGACGCGCGGCGCCGACGGCATATGGCGCGGACGAACCAGAGCACTTCGCCCCGACTACTACACATATTTCTTCAATATCGACGGCGTCCGCACAATCGACCCCGCCAACGCCTTCACCGAGCGCAACGAGAAGTATCTGTCGAACTACGTCGTCACCGATCCCGAACTGCGCTCGCAGGACGTTCCCCACGGCACTGTGGCGAAAGTGTGGGGCCCCGACGGCCGGCGCATGACAGTCTACACCCCCGCCGGCTTCGACCCGCGCTCCGACCGCCGCTACCCGGTGCTTTATCTTCTCCACGGCCTCGGCGGCGACGAGAACTCATGGCCCGAGCTGGGGCGCGCTCCCTATATTCTCGACAACATGATCGCTGCCGGGCAGGTCGAACCGATGATAGTCGTGATGCCCAACGGCAACATAGCCCACAAGGCCGCTCCCGGCGACAATCCCGGCGCACCGGCCCAGCCCGTATCGCGTCCGCCGCGCACGATGAACGG
>DBGBEM010000365.1:0-1877 GCA_048477235.1 Muribaculaceae bacterium
GAAAATCAATCTATAACCTGTAATTTATGAGACTTAAACTGTTTCTGTTAGTGCTGCTGGCGGCTGCTTTGCCGACGCTGGCGCAAAAAACAGGCGTGACAGGCACCGTGGTGAATGTCAACACGGGTGCTCCCGTCGACGGAGCCAGTGTCATGCTCAATTCTCAAAGTATCTTTGTCACGACGGCCTCCGACGGCACGTTCACCATCGACACGGCCCATGCCGGCAACGATGTGCTCGTGGTGGCGGCTTTCGGCTATAACGATGTCAACATGCCCGTCGAGATCAAGGACGGCCGGATTCTGAATCTCGATTTCATTCAGATGACGCCTTCGGATCTGACCGCAACATTCTATGAAGACCAGCAGGATATGCTCTTTGACGAAGGCGTGCTCGACGATGAGGAAGGGCAGGCTCAGAGCATCGTGGCTCTTACCGGCGCCAGCGACGACGTCTACTACAACGCCGCCAGCTATGATTTCAACGTCATGCGTTTCCGCATCCGCGGCTACGACAACGAGTATCAGAGCACCTATGTCAACGGTCTTCCGTTCAACGACCTTGCCCGCGGACGTTTCAACTACTCGTCGATCGGCGGCATGAACCGCGCTTTCCGCAACAAGAGCGTCGCTCTTGGCCTCGGAGCTGCCAGCTACGGCTTCGGCGATGTCGGCGGCGCAACGAATATGTCTACGCTGGCATCGGAGTATGCGCCCGGCTTCAACGGCTCGGTGGCCTACACCAACTCGAACTATATGTTCCGCGCCATGGCGATGTATTCGACCGGACTCAACCGCCACGGATGGGCCCTGACGCTCTCGGCTATCGGACGCTATGCCAACGAGGGAATCATCGAAGGTACGTTCTACAACTCGGTCGGCCTGTTTCTGGCTGTGCAGAAGGTGTTCAACAAGAACCATTCGCTGAACCTCACCCTCTACGGCGCCCCGACGCAGCGCGCCACCAACTCGGCGACATATCTCGAAGCCTACGAACTGGCCGGCTCGAACCTTTACAATCCCAACTGGGGCTGGCAGGACGGCAAGAAGCGTTCGTCGAAAATCGTCAATACTTTCGACCCCACCGCTGTGCTCAACTGGATATGGAAGGGCAACAAGGAGACGACGCTCAACACAGCCGCCGCCATCCGCTGGACAAACTATTCGACCTCGGCTCTCAACTGGTATAACGCCGCCGATCCGCGTCCCGACTACTACCGCTATCTGCCGTCGTATTTCGCCGACGACCAGGAGGCATTCGATCTCTACACCGACCTCTGGCGCAACGACGAGTCGATGCGACAGATCAACTGGGATGCCCTCTATCAGGCCAACTACCTCAACTCCCAGATTGGCCCCGATCAGCTCGGCAACCGCCGCGGCGGCTCGACCTACATTCTTGAGGATCGCCACAGCAACCAGTTCAACTTTATCGCCGGTTCGACGCTCAACACTCGCCTCAACAGCTTCCTGACCCTTCAGGGGGGTGTCACTTTCAACTACACCCGCGCCCACTACTACAAGACTATCCGCGACCTCTTAGGCGGCGACTTCTGGACCGATATCGACCAGTTCAGCGAGCGCGACTTCCCCGAAGACGCCAACCTGCTCGAGAACGACCTCGACAACCCTGGCCGAAAAGTCGGCAAAGGGGACAAGTTCGGCTATAACTATTTCATCAATGCAATCCAGCTCAGCGGCTGGCTGCAGAACATGATAACGCTGCCCCACTGGGATATCAACTACGGCCTGAAGGTCGGCTACACCCAGTTCCAGCGCGACGGCAAGATGCGCAACGGCCGCGCTCCCGAGAATTCGAAAGGCAAAGGCTCGATGCACCGCTTCGACACGGGTGCCATCAAGGTCGGCGCCACCTAT
>DBGBEM010000366.1:0-4612 GCA_048477235.1 Muribaculaceae bacterium
CGCGGCGTGAGATGTTTTTCACCTCGGAGCTTCCCGACGATTTCAAGGCGCTGCTCGACAGATGGCGCGCTCGTGCCGCTCAGGAATAAAAATCAGATTCCGAACAGACGGACGGCGTTTTCTGAGGTTTTAGCGGCAAGCTCTTCTATATCATATCCTTTTCGCGAGGCGATGAATCGGGCGGTGTCGGCGACAAACGACGGCTCGTTGCGCTTCCCCCTGTTAGGCACGGGGGCCAGATAAGGGGCGTCGGTCTCAAGCAGAAGTCTTTCGGCGCCGATGGCATCGAGTGCGTCTGTGACATGACAGCTCTTGAAAGTGGCTACGCCGTTAAGCCCGAAATAGAAGTCACCGGCATCGTGGTGGATGCGGTCGACGTCGCGGCTGTCGCCGGTGAAACTGTGGAATACTCCTGAAGGCACGTTGTCAAGACCGCTGATGACTTCGAGGATCTGATCAAGAGCTTCCCTACAATGGATGATGACAGGCAGCCCCAGACGAGCCGCCATGTTCATCTGCCGCTCGAAAATATCCATCTGCTCGGTCTCGCGTGAGCGGTTCCAGTAGAGATCAATGCCGATCTCCCCGACGGCGGCAAATTCTCCGGGACTCTGTTCAATAAGCTCTGCGACCGTATCGACAGCAGCCTTCGGTTCATCGCCGAGTTCGGTCGGATGAATCCCGGCGGCGAGAGCGAAAACGCCGGGATAGCTGTCGCGAAGCTTTCGCATAGGTTCTATCGACGAAAGGTCGACGGCCGGGAGCATCATCTTTTCAACTCCGGCTTGTCGGGCCCGCTCAACGACTTCGGCGCGGTCAGCGTCGAAGTCGGGCATATATATATGTGTGTGGGTGTCTATGAGCCTCATTGTTTGCGAGAACTCAAATCGTTGACGAGGTCTGTGAAGAACGTCGCAGCCTCAGGGCTGAGATCAAGTTCGCCGAGGTGTCGGAGAGCTTTCGATGCGTAGTCGTCGACGAGAGCCGCGCATTTTTTATCGAGTTCCATTTCGCGGTAGATTTTCGTGACGGCATCGATTTTTTCCTGCGACGGCGAAGCTTCGAGCCATGGCAGCAGTGCCGGATTCTCCATGGCGTTGACAAGAAGCCATGTTTTCTTGTTGTTGAGGATGTCGCCACCGATTTTCTTGCCGAAAACAGCCGGATCGCCGAAAGTGTCGAGAAGATCGTCGCGAAGCTGGAACGCAAGCCCCATGTCGGTGGCGTAGTCGTAGAAACCGTGCATGGCTTTCTCGTCGCCGCGGGCCATTATGACACCTATGGCGCAGGCCGCCCCCATCAGAACGGCTGTCTTGAGATATATCATGTCGAGATACTCTTTAACTGTCACATCTGAGCGTGTCTCGAAATCCATATCGAACTGTTGTCCTTCGTAGATCTGCATGGCTGTCGTGTTGAACATCGACAGCACTTCAGGCAGCCGATCGCCGGAGTTCTCGACAACGAGCGAAGTCGCCATCGTTAGCATTGCGTCGCCGCTGAGAATGGCCGTGTTTTCGTTCCATTTCACATGAACGGTCGGGCGTCGCCGGCGGGTGTCGGCTTTGTCCATGACGTCGTCGTGGAGAAGAGTGAAGTTATGGAACATCTCGATGCCAAGAGCCTGATTCAGCGCCAGCGACGGATTAAGCCCGAGGGCGTCGGCCACTGCGAGGGTCAGAACCGGACGCAGGCGTTTGCCGCCACCGTCGAGTGTATATTCAATCGGTTGATAGAGTCCGGCCGGTGTGCCGGGAAATCTCAGGGCGCCGAGGCCGTCTTCGACGAGGCGCAGATATTGGTTAACAGTTTGCATCGATAGAAAAGTTTCGGCAAAGATAGCGAAAGGTGAGAGCAGTGGCAAATGAAAATTCATTTTCATGAGACAATGCCGAACCGCATCCTATCTTATCAAAAGATAGCGAAACTTTATCGGAATCCGATGGGGACGACGCAATATACGGCCACATCCCTGTTATGGCGCCTTCCGGCTTCCCAGCGCGGCATTTCCTCTATAAGTCTCACGGCCTCCCGGTTGACAGCCTCATCGACGCCGCGCAGAACGCTGATGCAGGTAAGCTGGCCGTCGGGCATGACTACGAACCCGCAGATCACCCGCTGAGGTTCGTCAACCCTGATTCCGCGGTCGCGGTTCCGGTTGATATATGACAGCATCGCACGTTCACCTCCGGGGAAAGTCGGCTGAACGTCTACGACACTTGCGTCATAAACAGTCATTTTCTGCCCCCGGCTGTCGCGCGGCCGGGCTTCGGAGGGTAGGGTGACGGCCATCGCCAAGGCCATTAGAAGTGAGTAGAGAGCGATTTTCATTGTTTGAAAGTCGTAGTGTGATGTGAAAAGGTTCACAAATGTAGCCCCTCACTGCCATACTACCAAAGATATTTCGAATCCTTAACGACTTTCACATTCTTTAAGCACCGGCCGCCCAGACAGAGTGCCTCCTATGAGAAATCGAACTCTTCGGCATCGCCGAGGCTGATTCCCGAACCGGTGTATGCCTGCCAGTTTCCCGTCTGACCGTCGAGACTCTCGAAGTCATATAGCCGCGGAGGAAGATTATTAAGGAAATACAGTTCGCCGGCGTCGAGCGATTCGAGAACCTGAGCTGCCCGCTGGCTGCGATAGACCAGCAGGCGGTCTTTGGCGCGCGTCATGGCTACGTAAAGGCAGCGTCGGTCTTCCTCGATGGCGTCTTCTCCGTTGGCTACGGCTTTCGAAGAGGGATACTGGTTATAGTTGACATTGACCAGATAGCAGTTTCTGGCTTCGAGACCTTTGGCTGAATGTATAGTTGTCAGTATGACGCAGTCTTCGGGGTCGCTCTCGTTTTTCACGGCTGTCGCGAGCGATGGGTCGAGGATATAGTCGGCAATGAAGGCTGTCAGGCTTTCCGAAGCGCGTCCGATTTTGGCTAAAAGCTCTACATCTTTGCGCCGGCGTTGCCAGTCTTCTTTATATTTTCGTTCGAGAATGCGGTCGAGGCCTTCGAAAGCTGCCTCGACGGCGCGGTTCACTTCCGCAGCCAGATTATGTATCGCCAGCAGTGTGGCCGAGGCCGAGGGGTCGATGACTCGGCTTTCAGCGAGGATGGCGGCGGCATCTTCGACCGACTCGCACCCGAGCAGCTTGTCGATTAGCCTGGCTGCCGTGATTTCTCCGATGCGCGGGAACAGGCATAGGTAGCGTTCCCAGGCGAGCTCGTCAGACGGATTTGCCACGACCCGGAGAGCCGACACGACGTCTCTGACGTGAGCCGACGCCAAAAGCGAGGTGCCTCCGTAGACTTCGTATGGAATCTGGGCCTCGAGCAGGCACGTTTCAACCGCCTTAAGCCCCCAGTTCGAACGCGAAAGAACCATATTGTCTTTGAACTTGCAGCCCTCTTCGCCCTGTGAATTCTTGATGCGCATAACTATGTCGCGTGCTTCGTCCCATTCCTGAGAGAAATGGAGAAGAACAGGTTTCAGCCCCGTGCCGCGGTTGGCCTGAAGCGCCTTGTCGTAGTGGAGCGGCGAGCGTTCGAGCAGCCAGTTGCTCAGGTCGAGAATCTCCTGAGTAGAGCGATAGTTTATGGTGAGCTTTTTGACCTGCGACTGCGGAACGAGGTTCGTGAAGCCGTGGATCGACTTGAAGTCGGCTCCGCGGAATCCGTAGATCGACTGTGCGTCGTCGCCGACGCAGAAGAGATTACACCTGTCCCAGAACGCGCTCAAAAGAAGATATTGAAGCGGATTGGTGTCCTGCATCTCGTCGACGAGGATATGGTCATAACAGCCCGCTATGAATTCGCGCGCCTCCTTGTTCTTGCTCAGGCCGACAGCAACTTTCTGAAGAATGTCGTCGTAGTCGAGATAACGCCGCTCGGCTTTGAAGGCCAGATATTTGCGGATGACGTCCTGATAGACAGGGAGCTTTTCGAGAATCTTGCGGCGTGTCTCGTCGTCGAGCTGGCCGTTGAACAGCCGTTTCGACAGGGCGGTCGACAGATTGCAGCGGGCGTTGACAACATAGCTGTAGACCTCGGCGAGCTGCGACGGCTCGATGAAGTTGCTCTTTTTGAAATGGCGGCCGCATACGAGCCTGAAAGCGCTTTCGCGGTCTTCCTCGTCGATTACGGTGAATTTTCCGAAATTGAATATGGCCGGATTGCGGTCTATGAGATCCATACACCACGAATGGAAAGTCTGGCCTTTAAGACGGTTGCTGTCCCCCTCTTTGACAGATGACCTGAGCCGGTTGACAATCTCGCGGGCTGACTTGCGCGTGAACGAGAGGATGAGCAGCCGCGCCGGATCAACGCCGCTGTTCAGCAGATATTTGGCACGGGCGATAATAGTGCGTGTCTTGCCGGTGCCTGCTCCGGCGAGCACGAGAAGATTACGGCCGTCGAAAGTGACGGCCTCACGCTGCTGCGGATTCAGTTCGTCGAGATAGGAATCGCTCATTGCAAGAAGGGATATATTGGACTTTAATGCAAAAGTAGCGATTTTGCACGAGAATCGGGAGTCTTCTGCCGTTTTTCTTTGGACAAAATTTGGGAATAGTTTCGAAATTAATTGAAAATATGAGGCATCATTATATAATTATTTGC
>DBGBEM010000367.1:0-1340 GCA_048477235.1 Muribaculaceae bacterium
GCCCCTATCACGTCATCGTTAAGCATTTCGATAGGAATATTGCTCTGCATGACGGCCGCGTTATATTTATATGTGTCGTCGCGCGGAAGGAAGGTGTTGAAAACCTCAATGCCGCGGGGACGCGCCCAGGCCGCGATAAGCTCGAACTGAGCCTGATCATCGGGAGCAATGATAACCTGAACATCGGTATTCTCAAGACGCGATAGAGCGGCGCGCACTGAATCGGAAGAGTTGGCCGTGTCGAACACCCGCAGGCGCGTCGGGTTCTCGCGGCTCTTCAGTGTGTCGACCGCCATCAGCAGGCCCTTATAGAATTCAGTGTGGCGCAATGCCGATTTGTCAGGCTCTTTCTGACCGAGCATAAACGGGAGCATCACGGCTATCGAAACGCTTCCGTCGGCCTTTTTCACCTCAGGTGCTTCGGTTTTCTCAACCGGCTCCCCGGGCGTCTGCTCTACAGCAGACTCAGGCTTTGATTCGGGCTTTGATTCGGGCTTTGATTCAGGCTTGGCCGAGGAATCGGCTTTCGCCAACGGTTTCTGAGGCTCGGTCGGTTTAGGCTCGGGAATAATAAGCTCTGTGCCTTCCTTGAGCACACCCACCTCAGGATTGGCGGCGGCAAGCTGCGTGACCGTCACTCCGTAATTATGGGCTATCGAATAGAAAGTCTCGCCTCGTTCAACCCTGTGAACGCCGGTTTTCGCAGGCGCGGGAGCGGTTTTCGGGGCTGTTTCGACGGCTGCGCCCTGCGCGGCCGGGCCTGCCCCGGGCAGAGTGACCGTGATTGTCTGTCCGGCCCGAAGTCCGTCGGCAACCTGCGGATTCTGCTCGATAAGCATCTCAGGGCTTACGCCGAGAAGTTTGCTGAGGCCGTAGATGGTCTCTTTTTTCTCGACGATATGAGTTATCGTGCGCCCCTCGGCACACTCTGTCGCCGGGAAATAGAGCGTCATGAAAGCCTTCAGGCCGTCGCGCACCGACGGATTATGCTGCTCGATATATTCCTGCCCGACGCCGAGCTTGTGGCTCAGAGAATAGAGGGTCTCTTTGGGCTGAACTTCATAATAGTGCATCAGACGGCCGCCAACCTCGGTGACCGGCAGTTGCTCCACGCCCTGCTGCGCCGCCATGCCAAAGGCCACGGCTATCAGAGCGACGATTACCAACTTTAATCGCTTCATAAATTGCTGTTGTGTTTCAATCCGCAAAGTTAGCGTTTTTTCCACTAAAGCCAAAAAAGGGTCAGCGGATTTTCCCGGTGGGCAGACGTTGTCTCGGAGTAGAGTGCTATCTTTGCAGGATGAAACCGACCCAACTTTTACGCGCCATCCTTCCGGATG
>DBGBEM010000368.1:0-7020 GCA_048477235.1 Muribaculaceae bacterium
CGACGGTGGGGATGCCGGCCGACGGCACTTCGACCAGACCGCTCGACGAGTTGCCGACCACAGCACCGACATGGCGCAGCATGCTGTGGTAGCGGCGGCGCCCCAGCGACGGTATGAGCGCCACACGCCGGCGGCGCTCCGGCGCCCACTCTTCGAGACGCGCAATTATGCGGCGTCCGCGGTCGTCGTTGTTGGGATAGGTGACGACCGCACTGATGTCAGGGATGTCGTCGATGGCACCGAGCAGCGCCGAGACGCGGCTGTCGATGTCGCCGGTGTCGAGAGTGGCGGCGTGGTATGTCACGAGAATCGTCCGGCGGCCGACGGGAAATCCTGTCAGCTCTTCAAGCTCTTCGAGAGGCGCCTCGTCGGGCAGCGAGCGGAGATTGCCTACGCCCAGAGCGCCGGTGTTGAACACGCGCGCCGGGTCTTCCCCCATGGCTATGACGCGGCGTCGGTATGGCTCCGTGGCGGTCAGGTGGAGGGCCGACAGCTTTGTTATGGCGTGGCGCAGCGAATCGTCGATGGCGCCTTCGCTAATCTCGCCTCCGGCGATATGGGCTATCGGCACTCCTGTCATGGCGCAGGCTGTGGCGCAGGCCAGCATCTCGAACCTGTCGCCGAGGATAACGGCGAGGTCTGGCTTGACGCGGTCGAGGATTCCGGCCGCTCCGGCCATGCATTCGGCCATGGCTTCAACCCTCCGGCGCGGAGTGGCGGCGTCGGCGTTCATGGCGAACGTAAGCGGCTCGAAGCCGTCGGCGCGAATTTCGTCGACGGTGTGTCCGAACCGCTCTGAGAGGTGCATATTGGTAGCCGCCACCGTCAGGTCGACGTCGGCGCGATTATTAAGAGAACGGGCCACGCTGCTGAGTATGCCCCAGTCGGCACGTGTGCCCGTGAATACGATGATTCGGCGCATATCACCGCAAAGTTAGCGAAAAAATCCGACATACAGGCCTCCGCTCTCAGGCAATGCGCTGCCTGAGAGCGGAGACTGAAGTCAATTCTTGGTGTCGGCTGTCGCCTGCACGTCCTCTTTTGATTGCTCGGCGGCTTCGTAGGCCTGCTGAGCTTCTTTGAGAAGAGCCTGCGACTGCGGGTCTTTCTGCCAGTGGAACGGCACGAAGTCGCTCTTGGGGTTGACCCACGACGGTTTGCGGAATGCCAGAATGACAAACGGAAGGATCACGAACAGGGCCACGCCTCCGAAGAGAACTGCGAACCAGACGGTGTTCGAGCCCATGGCGATCTGGTCGGGAGGGAAGAAGCTCAGCACGAAAGCGAGCAGCGAGCCGAGAAAACCTACACCGGCTACGATCCACAGCAGCAGATTGCCTTTCGAGCCGATGCGGAACGGCCGCTTGGCGTCTTTCATCGAGTAGCGCAGATAGATGACGGCCGCGAACATCAGCAAGTAGGCGATGAGGTAGAGGACTACGGTCAGCTGCGACAGAATCTGATAGAAGCTTTCTACCGACGGCATGACAACGAACAGCAGCGACAGCAGGGTTACGGCGCTTCCCTGTATGATAAGAATGTTTTTCTGGACGCCCGATTTGTTGGTCTTCTGGAAGAAGGGGGGCAGATAACCTGCCTGACCGACAGCGAAGATACCTTTCGACGGGCCGGCAACCCACGTCAGCACACCGGCGAGAACGCCGAAAGCGAGCGCGATAGCTATGACGGGAGTGAACCAGTTCATGTGGAAGGCCTGGAAGTAGTTGTCGAAACCAACGAGCAGGCTTTGGACAAGATTGATGTCTTTAGCGGGGATGATCATTCCGAGGGCGTAGGTGCCCAGAACGAAGATGAGCACTGTCACGAGTGCTCCGCCGAACACCGCTTTCGGGTAGTTGACCGTAGGATTCTTGATGTCGCGCACATGGACGCCCGACATTTCCATGCCCGCATAGAATAGGAATATGGAGGCCGCGAGGACGACGTTGTCGAAATTCGAGAGGTCGGGGAAGAAGTCGCCGTGGAAATTCATCTGGGAATGGCCGCCCATGGCGAGATATACGACTCCGCAGACAACAAGGAGGGCAGCGGGAATAACGGTGCCCACCATACCTCCGATTTTCGAGATTTTACCTACCCAGCCGAGTCCCTTGAGGGAAATGAGGGTCGCCAGCCAGTAGATGGCGAGCACGACGGCTATAGTGTAGAACTTGTTGGCTGCCAGATGGGAGTCGGCGACATGGTCCATGCCGATGAAGGCGAGCGACACGGCGCCGAATGTCAGTACGGTAGGGAACCAGATTGTGCTCTCGACCCACTGGAGCCAGATGCCGAGAAAACCGAGTTTGCTGCCGAAAGCCTCGCCTATCCAGCGGAACATTCCGCCCTGCTGGTAGGGGAACAGCGCGGCAAGCTCGGCCGCAACAAGCGACACAGGAATCAGGAAAACAAGCGCGGCAAACAGGTAATAGAACGCCGAACTCATGCCGTAGACAGCTTCGGCGGGAAGTCCGCGCAGCGAAACAACGGCCACGATGTTCATTATCATCAGAGTGCCGACACCTAACTTGGCGGCCGACTTTACTGTCGCCTTAGTCGATGAGGTTGATTTTGTAGCCATAAGAATGAGTTTTTGATGTTTTGTTTTTTATCAGTCGGCTATGGTGACGCGGTTGCCGTTCATGACACCGAGTCCGAGAATACGGGCGAATTCCTTTACCGCAGCCTGGGCTTTGACAGAGTTGCCGGCAGGGTCGAGCGGAGGTGCGAAAGCCGCTACGCCGAGCACTCCGGGAATGACACCGAGCACTCCGCCGCCGACGCCGCTCTTTGCCGGAACGCCCGAGGTGAAGAGCCAGTCGCCGGTGTTCTGATAGAATCCCACTGTGGCGATGAGAGTCGTTATCTTAGGGGCGATCTCCGGGTCGAACACTCTGGCGTGCGTTACCGGGTTGACACCTCCCGAGGCTATCGTGGCCGCCATGACGGCGAGCTGGGCCGACGTGATGCCGAGCGAGCATTGGCGTGTGTAGAGGTCGAGGCTCATGTCGGGGTCGTCGTAGATTCGGTTGTAGTTTTTCAGCAGCCACGTGATGGCGCGGTTGTTGAAGTTGGTTGCGCTTTCACTCTTATAAAGCTCGTCGATAAGTTCGGGAGCCGAGCCGCAGAGCGCGGTGATGTTGTCGGTGATGGCTTTCCATTTGGCGTCGGAGTCGCCTTTGGGGTCGATCATCGAACAGGCCGAGATAGCGCCTGCGTTGACAAGCGGAGTCGAGGGATGGTCGTTTTCGAGCAGTATGGCGAAGATAGAGTTGAACGGCAGTCCGGTGGCGTCGGCGCCGATGTTCTTGAGAACTCCGGCGGGCGTATGCTGGATCATCGCGAGAATGGCAGTGGGAACTTTCGACACCGATTCTATGCCGAACCTGTAGGCGGTGTCGCCGAAATTGAAGCCGGTTCCGTCGGGCAGCATTACGCTGAGCCCGAACAGATTCGGGTCGATATTCGCCAGATAGGGAATATAATTGGCATTGGCGCCCCCGGAGAGTTTCAACGAGTTTGTGTAGGCCTGACGGGCGGCGTCTTCGATCTGTTGGCGGGTTAGTGTGATATCCATAGTCGGTTGATTTTGGAGAAGATAGTTGATAACGTATTTTAAAATACACTGTCGGCCGGATGCCGACCGTTTTTAGTAGGTGGCCGCCGGCCGACAGATGTGTTATTCGTCAGAACAGTCAGTGATTACTTTCCGGTGTGGTTGAAAGTCTTGGCAACCAGCGGAATGTTCTTCTCCATGGCGATACGTGTCGTCGTCGGATATTCGAGGGCGTTGAGCTCATTGACGGCGAAGCGGATGTCGTTGAGCAGCTGATCGGCCATGTCGCGGCTGAATCCCTGTTTGCAGAGAACGCGCATCACAACGATGTTCTGGATATTGGCGGGCAGTGTGTAGGCCGGAACCATCCATCCCTTCTGGGCGAGCTTGTCCTGAAGGTCGAACAGAGTCCATTTGGCTGTCTTCTGCACTTCGGGCTTCATGAGCCATGTGAAAATCGGGTTGGGAACGTCGGGCGAATAAGGCTGGAATTCCGGCATGGCGCTGACCTGGGAGTGGAGATACTTGGCCACCGACAGCGAGTTGAACTGGACATTCTTGTAGCCTTCGAATCCGAGACGTATGAACTGATAATACTGGCCGAGAATCTGTGCGGCGGGGCGCGAGAAGTTCAGACCTACCTGACTGATTTCGGCGCCGAGGTAGTTGACGCTGAACGACATTACGTCGGGCAGATATTTCTTGTCTTTCCAGACAACCCATCCCAGACCGGGATATACGAGGCCGAACTTGTGGCCCGAGGTGCTGATCGAGAGAACCCATTTCAGGCGGAAGTCCCATTTCTTCTCGGGGAAGAGGAACGGCAGGATGAAACCGCCGGTTGCAGCGTCGACATGGATAGGAATGTCATATCCGGTCTTGGCGTTATAGGCGTCGAGAGCTTTGTCGAGCGCTTCGACATCGTCGTTAAGGCCTGTCCAGGTCACACCCTGGATCGGGACGATACAGATCGTGTTCTCGTCGCACATCTTCAGGGCCTCTTCTGGATCGAGGGTGGTCTTTTCGAGAGTCAGGGGCACTGTGCGCATTTCGATCTGCCAGAGCTGGGCGAATTTTTCCCATACGACCTGATAGCCTGTCGAGATGACGAAGTTAGGCTTGTCGAAGGGCTTTCCTTCTTTCTGACGGCGTTCGCGCCATCTGATCCACGCGGCAATACCGCCGAGCATACAGGCTTCCGACGAACCGATAGCCAGTGCACCGGTTTTCCATTGGGCAGCCTCGGGCGTGTTCCAGAGGTTGGCGACGATGTTGATGCACTTGCCGTTCATTACGGCGATACGCGGATATTCTGTCTCGTCGATATAGTTGATGTTGATGGCTTCGTTCATCAGACGGGTGGCATATTCGTCCATATAGGTGGTGACGAATGTGGCCAGGTTGAGTCGCGGCTGGGTCTGGGCGAAAGTTTCGTCTTTCACCATCTGGTAGGCGATTTCCGGTGTTGTCGGGCCGGCGGGAATGTGATCGACGGGGGCTGCCTGAAGCATTGCATCTGAACCGAAAACATCGGTCTTGGCGTCACCTTCGCGGAATCTGGGATCAAGTTTTTTGTCGAGCATAAATTTGTTGTTTAAGTGTGTTTTAATATGTCAGGCAGTTGTAAGTACGCGTGTGTGCCCCGAAGGGTTGTCTCTTAATCATGCCGTCAGTTTCATAACATCGGTGACGGTATAAAAGTTGGTGAGACACGCTAAAAAATTTTTTTCGGCGGCGGCCGATTATTTCCGAGGCGCCTGAAACCAAACGGTCTGGCGGTATGTTATTAATGCGTAAACTTTTCTCAATAACACGATATGGAGTGGATCGGACATATTTTGCGCGACAATCCGTCGCTTGCCGTATTCCTGACTCTTGGAATAGGCTTCTTTATCGGACAGCTGAAGTATAAATCATTCTCGCTCGGCACGGTTACGTCGGTGCTTCTTGTCGGCGTTCTTGTCGGGCAATTCGATATCCCCGTGCCGGGGCCGCTCAAGGATGTGTTCTTCCTGCTGTTCCTGTTTTCGATAGGCTACAGCGTCGGCCCTCAGTTTTTCCGAGCGCTCAAGGGCGACGGAATAAAACAGGTTCTGTTTGCCGTCGTTGTCTGCGGCCTGTGTCTGCTTTCAACGTGGGGTGTGGCTCTTTGCATGGGCTATAATATAGGTGAGGCCGTAGGACTTCTGGCCGGCTCGCAGACGATGTCGGCTGTTATCGGAGTCGGAACCGATACGATTAACTCGCTTGGGGTGTCTGATGCCGAAAAGCAGCAGTGGCTCTCGATCATTCCGGTGTGCTACGCCGTGACATACGTCTTCGGTACTATCGGTTCGGCATACATACTGGCCAATCTGGGCCCGTGGCTGCTCGGCGGCCTCAAGAAGGTGAAAGCCGAGACGGCCGAGCTCGAGAAGAAGATGAACTACGGGACGGCCAACACCGATCCGAACTATATAAAGGCAATGCGCCCGGTTGTGTTCAGGGCCTATAAGGTGACCGACAGCTTTTTCTCCAGTCCGCGTACTATCGAAGAGACCGAAGATTATTTCAGACAGAAAGGGAAGACGATCTATGTCGAGCGCCTTCGCTCGGGAGACACGGTAACAGATGTCGCTCCCGGCAATGACCTGAAGATAACGTTCGGCGACGAAATAGTCCTGAGCGGACGCCGCGAGTTCATTGTCGGTGACGAGAGCTGGATCGGCCCCGAGGTTTTCGATTCCGACCTTGTCGATTTCATGGCTGAGGAACTCGATATAACCGTGGCTTCTAAGAAGTTCGACTCGATGACTGTCGACGAGCTTCGCCGTCAGAAGTTCATGTATGGAGTCTCTATAAAGAGCATATCGCGCAGCGGAGTCAATGTTCCGGTGCTGGCTCAGGTCAAGATCGGGCGCGGCGACGTGGTGACGGTCGTTGGGCTTGGGCGCGAGGTCGATGAGGTGGCCCGTCGGCTCGGATATGCCGACCGGCGGACAACAAAGACCGATCTCGTCTTTGTCGGACTCGGCATATTTATCGGCGGCCTGATAGGTTCGCTGGCCATCCGTATCGGGGAGATACCGATCAGTCTCAGTGTCAGTGGTGGTGCGCTGATAGCCGGACTGGTTCTCGGATGGCTCAGATCGAAACATCCGACGTTCGGGCGGTTGCCGCGTTCTTCGGTGTGGCTGATGGATAATCTCGGCCTGAATATGTTTATCGCTGTTGTCGGCATATCGTCGGGCCCGTCGTTCGTCACCGGACTGAAAGAGGTAGGGCCGGTGCTGTTCCTGATGGGTGTTGTCGCAACGACTCTTCCGCTTGTGCTCGGCATGATAATCGGCCGCCGTATATTCAAATTCCCGGCTGCGATCAATCTCGGCTGCTGTGCTGGCAGCCGCACGACCACGGCGTCGCTCGGCGCTGTTCAGGATGCCATAGGCAGCTCATTGCCTGCGATGGGTTACACTGTCACCTAC
>DBGBEM010000369.1:0-2569 GCA_048477235.1 Muribaculaceae bacterium
AACCATTAACAACCCATCGAATTATCCTAATGGAAATTACCGGAAAAATCATTAAGTCCCTTCCCGAGCAGTCCGGAACCTCAAAAGCCGGAAACGCCTGGAAAAAGAAAATATATGTGCTCGAGACCACCGATGCCTACCCCAAACAGGTAGCTTTCGACTTCTTCGGCGACCGCGTTGATCAATACCCCCTCAATATCGGAGATTTCGTAAAGATCAGCTTCGATATCGAAAGCCGCGAGTTCAACGAGCGCTGGTATACCGACATACGCGCCTGGCGCGCCGAGCCGGCAACTCCCGCCGACGGCCAGCCGGTTCCTCCCGTTCAGCAGATGCCCGGCGGAACACCGCTTCCTCCCGAGCCTCAGAATCTCGGAGGCGGCAACGACGACCTTCCTTTCTGATTCCCGAAACGGATTCAGTATAATATTGTGCCCCAAAAGTTTGACAATATCAGCTTTTGGGGCATATTGTTTAGCAACATGCTTATTACTTATTAATAGTATATCGCGATGAAACAGATTCTGGCTATTATTCTATGCGTGATGTCTTCGGCGACAGTTCTTGCCGATTCAGCTTTCGTCTACGTAACCGGCAAAACGGTCAACCTGCGTCAGGAACCGAACACAACGAGCAGAATTCTCGGTACGGCAAACCTCGGCGACATCTATCCCGTCAACGATATGGACGGAGACTCTGTAATCCAGGGCGACTGGATTCAGATTGAGACATTAGGAGGGGACACCGAAAGTCCATACAGTCTGTTCCCTTATATCAACACGAACTTCGTAAAAGTCCTCAATAACGACGAAATTCCCTTGGAGGCGCTCGAAGCCGGATTTATGTTCGACGACGGCGTCAACTTCGGCTTCCTCGAATTTCAGAATCCCGAAAACGAACAGATAACCTACTCTCTGATGGTCAAGAACCGCGAGATGCAAGAATCCGGCGGCAACGGAGTTATCGACAGCCAGTATTCGACAATCCGCTTCTCCAACGGAAACCTCTCCAATCCCGAGCCATGGATCGACGTAACAGGGAGCGCCGTCTACGACTCCGAATCAGGCCTGCTCTGGTTCGCCGGCTATCTCTGGGAGCAATAACTCTCTCGTCAGAAGAATCAAAACGGCATTTTCTGGACTGTCGCGCCCCACGACGAACGGTCGAGATTCCTGTAGGACAACGCCTCGCTGACATGGACAGGACTGATTTCGTCGCATCCTTCAAGATCGGCAATGGTGCGCGAAACCTTCAGAATCCTGTCGTAACAGCGGGCCGACATATCGAACCTGTCCATCGCTTTGCTCAGAAGGCTCATACATGCGCCGTCAAGAACGGCGTATTTCTCCATAAGCCTCTTGTTCATCTGCGCGTTGCAATATACCCCGGGCTCATCGGCATAACGACGGGTCTGAATCTCGCGCGCCGCGACAACGCGCCTGCGTATATCGGCCGAGCTCTCCCCCTTTTTCAATGACGACAGCTCGCTGAAAGCGACAGGCAGAATCTCGATCTGAATATCGATACGGTCGAGCAGAGGGCCGGAGATTCGGTTGAGATACTTCTGAACAACACCGGCGCCACACGTACAGGCTTTAGTCGGATGATTGTAGTAACCGCACGGACACGGATTCATCGACGCCACAAGCATGAAGCTGGCCGGATAATCTATCGAATATTTAGCCCGGGAGATAGAGATATGACGGTCTTCGAGCGGCTGACGCAGAACCTCGAGAACCTGACGCGTAAACTCCGGGAACTCGTCGAGAAACAAAACGCCGTTATGGGCAAGCGAGATCTCGCCGGGCATCGGATTCGAACCGCCGCCCACGAGAGCAACTGAAGAAATCGTGTGGTGCGGAGAGCGGAATGGCCGCGAAGTCATGAGCTTCGATCCTCCTTTGAGGCGCCCGGCAACAGAATGGATCTTCGTTGTTTCAAGAGCCTCGGCAAGACTCAAAGGCGGCATTATAGTTGGCACGCGCTTAGCCATCATCGACTTGCCGGCTCCCGGCGGCCCTATCATCAGGATATTATGACCTCCGGCACAGGCAACCTCGAAAGCCCTCTTGACATTTTCCTGACCTCTGACCTCAGAAAAGTCGCAATCAAAGAATGAATCAGCCCTGGCAAACTCTTCGCGGGTATTCACAACTGTCGGCTCTATTGTCTGAACACCACAAAGAAAATTTATGACGTCGAGCAGCGAAGCAGCTCCATAGACATTAAGATTATTGACGACCGCAGCCTCGGTGGCATTGACCGACGGAACAATCAGGCCGTCGACACCCATCTTGCGAGCCAGAATTGCCATCGGCAACACGCCTCTGACCGGCAAAAGAGTACCGTCGAGCGACAGCTCACCTACCATCATGAACCGCTCAGTCGAAACTGTCGGTTGAATCTTCTTCGATGCAACAAGCACACCAATGGCGATCGGCAGATCGAACGACGCCCCCTCCTTCTTCAGATCGGCAGGGCTGAGATTGACAACCGTGCTGGTGCGCGGAAACTCTACCCCGGCCTGTTCCATAGCAGTGCGGATTCTCTCGTAGCTCTCTTTGACAGC
>DBGBEM010000370.1:0-1248 GCA_048477235.1 Muribaculaceae bacterium
TTTTCCTCTATGGCATGGAGCGCGATGCGGTGCTCGCGCTCGCTGCGTTCCATGGCCTCAAGCCGTGCGTTGTGAATGTCGAAAATCTTACGGGAGATGTCGCCGAGCTCGTCGTTTGGGAAGTGATCGGGCTTTTTGATGTGTATTCCGCGCGAGGCAGCGTCGGTGAACTGCTGAAGGTTGCTGATGTTCCGGGCAATGAAACGAGTGGATAAAAGAACCACGATCGTTGCCAGTCCCGTTACTACCAGTATGATCCACCACAGATGGTTGAAGTTGGCTATCTCGCGCGACACGGCCATGGTATACGGCATGGCCGTGTAGACAATCACGTTGCCGTCGCGAGTCTTGCATGTCGAGGTGTAAAACAGATCGCGTGTCGGTGTGGAGTCGCCTGAGACGTCGACGAGTCGCAGATCTTTGTTGGCCGGATCGTAGTCTTTCTGGTGCTGGATTTCATGAGAAAGCGGCTTGCCTATGGCGCCCATGAGCGAGTCGCCCTGATAAACCGAAACGCGAAGCTCCTTGAATATCGACCTGTCGTAGTAACGTCCCAGAAAATTTATGAAGTCGCCGACGTCATAGCCGCGGTCGTAGTTCTGAAGAATGCGCTGGTCAATCATCGCCAGCTCGTTGCGGATGATTTTCGTGCGGTATTCGCGCTCGTAGTAATATTGATAGTGGGTCAGCGCGGCAATGACGAGCCACACCAACAGCACACTCGGAATGAAGAGTCTCCAGCGGTAGCTGATTCTAATCTTTTTCTTTGAATCCATAACCGAATCCGAGACGTGTCACGATGTTGTTGCCATACGATCCGATTTTCTTTCTCAGCCGGGTTATATTCGTGTCGATGGTGCGGTTTGTGACAACGACATCGTTGCTCCATACCTGACGGATTATCTCCTCGCGGGTATAGATGCGGTTGGGGTGGGTGAGGAAAAACAGCAGAATCGAGAATTCTGTTTTCGTCAGGCTCACGGGTTCTCCATCGAGATAGCAGGTTTTGGCATTGCGGTCGATGCGCAGTCCTTTGAAGACCACGTCGCTCTCGTAGTTGTTGGCGTCGGTGCGGGTGTCGGCGGCGCTCTCCTGGGCGCGGCGCGTCACACGCGACCGGCGCAGCACGCCGCGCACGCGGGCTATAACTTCGCTTATGACGAACGGTTTGGTAATGTAGTCGTCGGCGCCGATATTCAGTCCGGTGACGGTGTCTTCCTCGCCGGCCAGGGCCGAGCAGAATATGAT
>DBGBEM010000371.1:0-1352 GCA_048477235.1 Muribaculaceae bacterium
TCTCTGACTGGGGAGGCACCCACGACACCGCCGAGGCTGTCGAAAACGGCCTCGACCTCGAGTTCGGCTCATGGACAAACGGCCTCACAAACGGCCGCTCGAACGCCTACGACAACTACTATCTCGCCGACCCCTACCTGAAACTGCTGCGCGAAGGGAAAGCCGACATGGCCACCCTCGACAACAAGGTGCGCAACGTTCTGCGCCTCATCTTCCGCACGGCCATGAAGAGCGACAAAGGCTTCGGCAGCCTGTGCAGCGACGAACACTATGTGGCCGCCCGACGCATCGGCGCCGAAGGCATCGTTCTGCTGCGCAACAAAGGCAACCTTCTGCCGCTCGACCCCTCGAAACCGCAGAACATCCTCGTTGTCGGCGAAAACGCCGTCAAGATGATGACCGTCGGCGGAGGCAGCTCGTCGCTGAAAGTGCAGCGCGAGACTTCGCCGCTCGACGGACTGCGCGCCCAGGCGCCCGCAGGCTCGACCGTAGTCTGGGAACGCGGATATGTCGGCGATCCGACAGGTGAATACAACGGCGTGACCTCCGGTCAGGATCTCAGCGAGAGCCGCAGCGCCGACCGCCTCATAGCCGACGCCGCCGACGCCGCCCGACGCGCCGACATCGTCATCTTCGTCGGCGGCCTCAACAAAGCTACCGGGCAGGACTGCGAAGACTCCGACCGCGAAAGCCTCGCACTCCCCTACAATCAGGACGCCGTCATCGAAGCCCTCGTTGCCGCCAATCCGCGCACGGTTGTCGTCAATGTCAGCGGCAACGCCGTAGCTATGCCATGGGCCGACAAAGTCCCCGCTATCCTTCAGGCATGGTTCCTCGGATCTGAATCGGGCAACTCGCTGGCCGACGTAATCTTCGGACGCGTCAACCCGTCAGGCAAACTGCCCATGACCTTCCCCGTCAGACTCGACGACGTCGCCGCCCACGCCGTCGGCGAATATCCCGGCACAAAACGCGCCGACAGCGACATCGTCGACATCCGCTACAACGAAGGCGTCATGGTCGGCTACCGCTGGTTCGACACAAAGAAAATCCGCCCGCTCTTCGCCTTCGGCCACGGCCTGAGCTACACGACTTTCGGCTATGGAAAGCTGTCGGCCGACGCCTCGAAGATAGGCCCCGACGGAGCGCTGACACTCAGCGTCGACGTAACCAACACCGGCTCGCACGCCGGCGCCGAGACCGTTCAGCTCTACATCTCCGACACCAAAGCATCGGTCAAGCGCCCCGCCAAAGAGCTCAAGAACTTCGCCAAGATATATCTCGAGCCGGGCCAGACAAAGACGGTGACATTCACCGTAAGGCCCTCCGATCTCGCCTTCTTCGACGCCGGC
>DBGBEM010000372.1:0-1796 GCA_048477235.1 Muribaculaceae bacterium
CTCGGGATAGTGAGGTCTATATTTTTCAGGTTGTGCTCGCGGGCGCCCCGGATTATTATTTTATCGTTCTTTGCCATTGTCGCTACTCTTTTGTTCCTTTCTGCTTATTGCAGTTCCTTTATCTTATCGCGCAGGAACGCAGCATGCTCGAAGTCAAGCATTTTCGCCGCCTTTTTCATCTCGGCGGTGTACCGCGCTGTCAGCGCCTCGCGCTCGCGCTTCGTGAGCTGCTTCGCCGGCTTTCCGTGCTTCGATGTGCCGTCGGATTTCTTCGTTATCTCGAGCACGTCGCGGATATCCTTGATTATCGTTTTCGGGGTTATTCCGTGCTCGGCGTTGTATCTCTGCTGTATCTCGCGGCGGCGCTGGGTCTCGGTTATCGCGCGCTCCATGGATTCGGTCACGCTGTCGGCGTACATTATTACAACGCCCTCGGCGTTTCGCGCGGCTCTGCCTATTGTCTGCACGAGGGAGGTCTCGCTTCTCAGGAAGCCTTCCTTATCAGCATCTAAGATCGCGACCAGTGCCACTTCCGGAATATCCAAGCCTTCTCTCAGTAAGTTAATGCCGATCAGAACATCGAAGACACCGGCACGAAGGTCTCGAATAATTTCTACGCGTTCCACCGTATCGATGTCCGAGTGCAGGTAACGCACCTTGATATCGTTGTCCTGCAGGAAGTCGGTTAAGTCTTCTGCCATGCGCTTGGTCAGCGTTGTAATCAGAATGCGCTGGCCCTTCGGAATTCTTTCTTTGATTTCGCCGAGTACATCGTCCACTTGAGTCGTAGCCGGCCGTACTTCTACTTCCGGGTCCACGAGGCCCGTCGGACGCACCACCTGTTCAACGATCTGAGAAGAATGATTCAGCTCATAGTCTGCCGGAGTGGCCGAGACAAAGATCGCACGGCGCATCTTGCTTTCGAATTCGTCAAAGCGGAGCGGACGGTTATCTTTGGCGCTCGGAAGACGGAATCCGTAGGTGACGAGGGTTTCTTTTCTTGCGCTGTCTCCGCGGTACATACCGCCGATCTGACCTAACAGAACGTGAGATTCGTCGAAGAACATCAGCGCGTCTTTCGGCAGATAGTCGATCAAGGTCGGAGGCGGCTCTCCGGGCAGACCTCCTGCTAAGTGGCGGCTGTAGTTCTCAATGCCTTTGCAGAAGCCCACTTCATGGAGCATCTCCAAGTCAAAAAGCGTTCTTTCGCGGATACGCTGCGCTTCAAGCAGCTTGCCGCTCTCTATAAATTTGGTTTCCTGATCCCGAAGTTCATCTTTGATGGCTTCAATCGCTCGCAGGATATCGTTTCTCGGCGTGACATAGTTCGATGTCGGATAGATAGCAAAGCGGTCTACCTTCTGGCGGGTTTTTCCGGTTAACGGATCGAAGAAATACATAGCTTCGATTTCGTCATCGAACAGCTCAATACGCAGCGCCATTTCCGAGTGCTCAGCCGGGAACACGTCGATTGTGTCGCCGCGGACGCGGAACTTACCTCGCGTAAATTCCATGTCGTTGCGTTCGTACTGGATGCGGACCAAGTGCGAGATCAAGTCGCGCTGTTCAATCTTGTCACCGACTTTCAGGATAAGACGCATCTCGGTATAGGACTCCGGCTTACCGATACCGTAGATGGCAGACACGGTCGCGACAATGATCACATCACGGCGTTCGAGCACGCTCTTTGAAGCCGACAGACGCATCTGCTCGATGTGTTCATTGATGGCAGAATCTTTTTCAATAAACAGATCACGCTGAGGGACGTAAGCTTCGGGCTGATAGTAGTCGTAGTA
>DBGBEM010000373.1:0-3036 GCA_048477235.1 Muribaculaceae bacterium
CCCTTGTAAAGGTTCCGCACCTGCGACGCTTGATGACCGAATTTGTAATGGCTATCATTTATTTTGATGCGGTTGCTTCCGCGAGGCGATATTGCGGTTTCGGCGGAATTGAGTAATTTTGCAGTATCAAAACCTCTAAACAGGATGAAAACAGGTCTCCTTACAGCTGCCGCCGCCCTGCTGCTCACTGCCGCCTGCGGCGGACGAAGCGCCGACAAAGGGAACGCCGCATCGGCCGAGCCCGACATCGTGGCCGCCGCTTTCGACGCCGACAGCGCCTATGCCGCAGTGAAAGCTCAGGTCGACATGGGGCCGCGCAATCCCGGCTCGCCGGGCCACACCGCCATTATCGGCTGGCTGCAGAATGAGCTGAAGCGCCGCGGCGCCGACACCGTCGCAATTCAGCGCGGCGAGATCGACGGAGTCGGCCTGACAAACATAACGGGCAGTTTCAACCCGTCGGCTAAGACGCGCGTTCTGCTCGCCGCCCACTACGACACACGTCCGTGGGCCGACGAAGATCCCGACGAGGCGAACCATAGCAAACCGCTGCCCGGAGCCAACGACGGCGCCAGCGGCGTCGGTGTGCTTCTCGAGATTGCCCGTCAGCTCGGCCTCGACCGCCCTGAAATCGGTGTCGACCTGCTTTTCGTCGACGCCGAAGACAGCGGCGACAGCGGCGACAACGAATCATGGTGCAAAGGGTCGCAGTTCTGGGCCCGCAACATGCCTTATACGGCCGACACAATGCCGCGCTACGCAATTCTGCTCGACATGGTCGGAGGCGCCGGAGCGCGCTTCAACCGCGAATATATGTCGCTCGGTCAGGCGGGAGCCGTTGTCGACAAAGTGTGGGCCATCGGACGCGCCATCGGTTATGCCGACATATTCGTCAACGATCCGGGCGGCCCGGTGGTCGACGACCATATCTTCATCGGGCAGGCAGGAATTCCCGCTATCGACATCATAGAATGTAACAACGCCGCAACCGGAACATTCCCCCCATACTGGCACACTATGTCCGACGACATGACAGCTATATCGGCAAAGACACTCGGAGCAGTGGGGACAACAGTGCTGACCACCCTGCGGCGCGAGAAACCATAATAATCCTGACAGACATGACAATAGAAGAAACACAACAGGAGATCGCCGACGAATTCAGCGAAGTAGACGACTGGATGGATCGCTATTCGATGATAATCGACATGGGCAACTCTCTGCCCGAAATATCAGAAGAGCTCAAGACTCCCGACCGCCTCATCGAAGGCTGCCAGAGCCGAGTTTGGCTCGACGGCAATCTCGACGCCGACGGCAAGGTCGAGTTCACGGCCGACTCCGACGCCATTATAGTCAAAGGCATAATAGCCATGCTGATAAAAGTTCTCAACGGCCACACTCCGCGCGAGATTATCGACGCCGACCTCCATTTCATCAACGACATAGGTCTCGCCGAGCATCTGTCGCCTACACGCTCTAACGGCCTGCTGGCCATGCTCAAGCAGATGAAAGCCTACGCTCTGGCTCTCGACGCCCGACAAAAAAACTGAACCGGCATCGCGATGAGGAAGATAATGCGACATAACGGCGGTCTGGGAGGCCTGTTTGTTGTTGCGGCGGCACTTCTGCTTGCCGCCTGCGCGAGCATCGGGCGCCCCGAAGGGGGGCCGCGCGACATGACTCCCCCGGTGATGGTCAGCTCCACTCCGGCGCCCGGCTCGGTCAACGTCAGCAACGGCCGCATCGACATTGTCTTCGACGAAAACATAACGCTCGACGACCCGATGAACAAAATCGTCGTGTCGCCCCCTCAGAAAAAACAGGCTCAGATAAGCTCGAACGGACGCCGAGTGCGCATAACCCTGCGCGACACCCTGCGTGATTCAACGACCTACACTGTCGACCTCGCCGACGCCGTGCGCGACCTAAACGAGGGAAACATACTCGACGGACTCGCCATCGACTTCTCGACAGGCCCGTCGATCGACACCCTGATGATCTCAGGTATTGTTTTCGAGGGGCGCACTCTCGAACCGGCCCAGGGAATGATCGTCGGCGTCTACTCGACCCCGGTGGCCGATACGGCCCTGACAACACTGCCAATGGAACGCATCACCAAGACAAACGCTCTGGGACGCTTCACCATACGCAATCTCAAGCCGGGCAGCTACCGTGTGTTCGCCATCAACGACCTGAACCATGATTTCCACTGGGACCGCTCGGAAGACATAGCCTTTCTCGACCGCGACATAAGCCCGTCGACAATGGCCATAGAGGTGACCGACACATTCACCGACGCGGCAGGCAATGACTCACTGGTGACGCGCCCCGCCACACGCTTTCTCCCCGACGACATTCTGCTGACATGGTTCAACGAGAACTATAAGCCGCTCTATCTTGTCAAGCATGAACGCCCCGACGCCAGACGTCTGACGCTGGAGATGTCGACACGCAGCGACAGCCTTCCGCAGCTTACGCTGCTCAACACCGTGCGCGCCGGTGCGCGTCTCGACCGCGAAGCGGTGCTTCAGTCGTCACCCGGACTCGACTCGCTGACCTACTGGCTGCGTGACACAACGCTCATCGGCAGCGACACCCTGAAAATTGCGGCACGCTACCTCCATACCGACACGCTCGACAACATAACCTTCTCGGCCGACACCCTGACGTTTGCCCTTCGCCAGGCCAAGAAAAAGAAGAAGCGCGACGAGGAAACCGACAGCGTGCCTAAGCTCGAATTTGTCAATATCGGCATATCATCGCGTCAGCCTCAGGACCTCAACATTCCGCTTCTTTTCGAGACATCGGCGCCGACAGCAAGCATAGACTCGGCGGGATTCCGCATCGAAGAGCTTGTCGACAGCATCTGGGTGCCCGTAGCGGCGAAAATTCCGTCGCCCCCCGACAGCCTTCAGCCGATGAGGCTGCTGACCGAAATGACATGGAAGCCGAAAACCAAATATCGCGTAACCATCGACTCGCTGGCCGTCACCGACATCTACGGCAACCATAACCGACCGTTTGTCCAGGAAGTCT
>DBGBEM010000374.1:0-4441 GCA_048477235.1 Muribaculaceae bacterium
GACTTGCCGACATATATCAGGTATACGCCCGAGGAAGACGGCGTTTTGTCGGTGTTCTTCACCGCCCTGCCGACGCTGAAATACTCGACATCGCCCGACGGCGAATTCTCTCAGATAACAACCTCATATCAGAACGGAGGCGGATATAAGGGATCGCTCGAAGTCACCGGTGGACAGACCTACTATTTCACCGTGACAGCCACCGGCTCGATGCTCTACCGCTTCGAAGTCATCCATCCAGTCACCGGCGAATCCCCCGAGTTCCCCTACACCGTCAACGAGGGGGTTCCTGCTCCATTTCCCGCCAAAAGCGGCACCTACTATTACAAAATCGTCAACAACGGCGCCGACAATTTCCTCCTTATCGAGGGGGACGGCACTTTCGACGGCACAGCCCGGGCAGGCGCCGACTTCAACTACCCTTCGGTTGAATCGACAGGACGCATCCACCTCCGAATGCCCGTGTCGGCCAACTATACCGAATACTGCCTCAAGCTGACACGCACAGCCGACGCCGCCACCGATCAGCAGTTCACGGCAACATACTCCGACGAAGCCTACGACATATTCCCCGGTCAGGAGATAGAGCCGGGCACCCACACTACCCCCGATTTCGGCGGACGATACTACTACACTTTCACTGTGCCGTCCGACGGGCGCAACATCATCACCGTCGCGGCCGACGGCGACGGCCTCAGCGACAAGACCCGCGCATCGCTCTACTATGCCGACAACCGCTACAGCGTCCTGAAGACGGGAAACTCGATGGAATATGACGCCGTTGCCGGGCGCCAATACACTCTGGCCTGGGACGTCGAGCCGGCCGACGCCCCGCTGACCTTCACCTTCGGCTTCAAAGAGCCCGCTCCGGGCGAGACCCCGTCGAACCCCATCGACGCCGTCATCGGCCATAACTCCGCCGACAGTCCGAAGCCTGTCTACTTCCGGTATACGGCCACACGCAGCGGACGACTTTACATAACCCCTGCCGAAGGACTGCCGATGCCCGCCGTCAGCATGCTTCCCATACCGTCTGACCCCTACACCCAGGCCTGCGAGGTCATCGCCGACGGCGACGGATACCGCGTCGCCACCACCAAAGACCGCGGCTATCTGATAATGTTCAACGTGACCGGCCCCGTCAGCTTCGACCTCGCCGAAAACAAAGCTGTCGAAGGAGAGCTGCCGTCGAATCCGTTCACTGTCGACGGAAACTCAGCCGCCATTCCCGAAGCCGTCGGAACATACTGGTTCCGCTACACCGCCGGGCGCGACGGCAAGTTCGACATCTCGACCGACATGCCGTTCGAAATCAGCGAGAACCGTCAGGACTACTCGTTCGTGCGCATCTATAACCCCTCCGACCCCGACAACTTCATCGCCGAACTCCGCCCCGACTACGACAACGGCATCTTCGCCAACCGCGTTCTCGACACCACCGAAGGAACCGTCTACCTGATAAAAGTGCGCACAATGCGCGCCGCCAAGGGCTACACCCTGTCGATGACCGTGCGCGATCCCATCGCCGGCGAAATCCCCGAACTTCCCATTGAGATACCGTTCAACGGCAAAAAAGGCACCTTCGCCTTCGACCGCATGGTAAACTATCCTGCCGACGCCATCTGGTACGGCATAACCCTCCCCGAAGGCGTCTTCTCGATGGCCGGACGCTCGGGCGGAGCCTTCGAGATGAAGATGTATGCCCCCGGCGACCTCGACACCCCCGTGGCCGAAGCCACCCAGATCGGCATCGACTACGACGAGGTGAACCAGATGTATATCTACGTGTGGGGCATCGCTGACCTCGAGATTACCGTTCCCGGCCGCTATCTGATGCACGTCACCGACAACTCCGTGCCCTTCGAAGTCGAGCTGTCGATGCTCACCGAAGACGGAATCTCGACCGTCGGCACCGACACCGAAGCCGACGTCTGGTATAACCTTCAGGGAATACGCATCGACGGCCGTCCCACGGCCCCCGGAATCTACATCCGCAACGGCCGCAAGACAACCGTCCGCTGACCTCCCTCCAACGTTTATTCCGACAGGAGGCGCGCCCCGTGGCACGCCTCCTGCGTCTTATAGAGAAATCAGGGTTCAGTATGTCAGAAGCGCACCTTCGTGGCGCCGTTGCCGTCGACTTTGATTACTGTCTGTCCGGAAGCGGGGTTTGAAATTTGTCTGCCCGACAGGTCGAAGTAGCGGATTTCCGCGTTATCTGAACCAAAGGTCACCGTCTCGACTCCGGCCATATCGGCTATATGGAACGCAGGCGACAGAGTCTGTATCTGAGAGTTACCTTCGGGTGTGGTGAGCGTGATGCGAAGGTCATACCATCCGTTGCCGCTTGCTGCGGTCACGCCGCCGAGGTTGACAAGGTAGTGGTTGCCGTAAGCCTCGTTGCGTTCGGCTTCATTTTCGGAAACCTCGATAGATTGCCAGTTGTCGCTCCCGTAGGGCGCATATTCGATGCGCGGTGTCACATCGTCAGTAATGATTTGCGTGGCATTCGAGAAATAGCGTTCAGCATAGGGGTGGAAATACCAATACTGAAGCCACTTTACTCCGCCGGCATACATCTCCATGACGGCATCTTTACCGGTTTCAATGCGATTGGTCACTTTGCCCTCGCCGTTTTTGAACAGCAGGGATGTGACTGTAGGAGGCTCCCAAGTCGGAAGAGACTGATCATAAGAGATTTCAGTGACATTCACGGGCTGCATTCCGTCAATCTCGAAATCGGGAGTATCGGTCAGCACATATTTCATTTTGCCGAGCCCTTCAGCGGCAACATCCCACGACGATTCGAAATCTTCAAGAGAAGTGTCTTTATCCTTTACGAGACGGCCATCGAAGTAGACCTCGCTTTGCAGTTTATCCCAATCGGTGCGCAGCGTCCCGGCAAGGTCGATCACATAGCTGTCGAGATGAAAACCTGTGGTAGCTCCCGAATCGTGATCTTCACGCCGCCAGACGCTTGTTGTCAGGAATGGAGTTGAATCGCCGAATTTCATGTCCAGCTCTGTCCCGGAATAGTTGGAATATTCGCTGCCCCAGATGTATTCAGGCAGATATTGCCTGTACTTAGTGTCGTCGGTCCATGGTTTTGCTGTGAACATATATGATGCCGGATGGAAATACTGTGCGGAAGGAGAGATATTTGACATGGGCGACAGGATACCGAAATACTCGGGCCAGTCGGGATCGGTATAGTCTATATCGAGCGCACATTTTGCCTGCGTCATAAGGCTCAGGCGGTCTATCCCTTTTGCACTGTTGACGACGGCCGCCGATACATCGAGCGGCGTCGAGGTTTCTGCCATTGATCCCGATTCCATAATGTTCCCTGAGTCATTGAATCCGACCCCGAAATTATATTCGATGCCTTTGAAACCTGTCTCGGGAAAATTCCATCCGACTTTGCGGTAATCGTCCTTACCGACTGACACCCGGGAAGATGAAGGATTTATTGACGCCACAATATATCCCCACTCCATATCCTCGGTCATCGTGTTGAGCTTTATTATGAACGACCAGCGGTCCGAGGCCTTGTTGCACGTTGGAATCAGATAGGTCATCGGATTGTCGTCCGCCGCATCGAGTCCCAGTCCGGTATAGTAGGTCGGGATTCCGCTTCCCAGATATTGGGGGCCCTGAACATTGTACTTTGAGTTGTAGAATGTGAACGAAGCGCCGCCGTAGATGCAGTTTCCGCCTGTCTCGGGCCCCATTTCCGTTCCATTCCAGTGTTTGGTTGCGAACTCAATCGGCTCTCCGTCGGCCATCACAAACGACAACGGCAGCAATGTGCATTCATTGGCGTCGGCCTTGAGTTCCGGAGTATTGTCGCTGACATTGACATCGTCAATGAAATAGAATGAAACACCGCGGTTGACGAAATAGCCGACCTCATTATTGACATACATATTGTGAACTCCTACGATAAGGTCGAGCATCCCTTCGGGAAGATCGGCAGTGCAGATTCCGGAAGCTTCGTCATAGACAAATCCTTCCCCATCGTAAAGCTCATAAAACCCTGTTTCGTTGATGTAGCAAATATCAATGCCACGTCCGAGCTTGCCACGGGTTATTTTGATTTTGACCGGGTGGGTAGCGCGCTCCGTTTCTTTCATTACCGGCGCATCGGTCGACACGAGTCTCTGCCTGATGTTCACGCGCGCCTCCCGACCCTGCGGCGAGGGGAAATTATCGGGTTGCATAATGTGGCCCTGCGGAGTGGATGCCATGGTTCCCACAGCCCACAGGAGCGAAAGGATAGAAATAGTTTTTTTCATAATAGCTGTGTTTGGTTAGCGATGGCAAAAATAGGCAACCGGCTATGTCTTAGGCAAAATAATTATATCTACTGCATATCTACAGAGAGGTTTTAGTGCGATTTTTCACTTAGAAATCACTAATTTTGGCGTATGAAGAATCTTTT
>DBGBEM010000375.1:0-1067 GCA_048477235.1 Muribaculaceae bacterium
CGCGTCGGCAACCAGAATCTTAAAACATCGAGCTCATATATGCTCACATTACGCTACGGATTCAATCTGCCGCGCCTCAGCGGCACATTCGGCGTCCGCGCCTTCACCTCGCCCGACGCCATCACTCCCCTGCTCTACTGGCAAGACGACCGCCTCATAACCACCTACGAGAACAGCCGCGGACTGCAAAACATCTGTTTTTTCTTAGCGCCCGAGATTGAGATTATTCCCGACTGGTTTTCTGCAAGCGCATACCTGATGTTTACAACCGAACGGATGCGAGGTTCCGGCTATACCCACTATAACCACGCCTGGAGCGGAAATGCACTGATTCAGTTAATGCACTGGGGAGTTACTCTCACAGCTCAGTATGAGCGCTCTCAGCGCGACCTCTGGGGCGAAACAATTTCGTGGGGCGAAGATGCTACCGTCATAGATATCTCTTATAATCGGAAAGGATGGCAGTTCGGTGCCGGAATACTCATGCCCTTCGGCAAGTATGACCAGGGGAGCAAGTCACTCAACAAATGGAACCGCAACGAGCAGCACATGCGGCTCAATATGCGCATGCCCTATGTCACGATAGCCTACAACTTCCAGTGGGGACGCCAGAAACGCGGAGCGCAGAAGATTGTTGACATCGACGCCAGCGCCGACCATTCGAAAGCCGGCGGCCGATAATCTACTGTCTGCCTTTGCGCGAATATTTTGCCTTGACAATCTCATAGGCACGACTGACAAGGCCGAGGATTTCGGAATCGGACAGATCGCCGTTCAGATTGAGCTGAAGCCAGTGACGCGGACTGAGATTGACAGGGTTGCCGACCGAAGAGCGTGTCATCCGGAGCTCTTCGATTTCGTCGGGCGTCAGCTTGACGGTGACACTCATGAAATCGTCCATATCCGTCAGGCAGAACATCCGGTCACAGACATAGAACACGAGTATCGAGTCGTAACGCCGGGCGAATTTCCCGAAAGGGGTCTTTTCGGCAACCCCCTCCATCGACAGGCAAAAATCCCTCAGTTCCTCAATGTTCATTTACTGACATCCTGAATGATTGTGACCG
>DBGBEM010000376.1:0-8069 GCA_048477235.1 Muribaculaceae bacterium
ACCAGTATGAGGCGATGAACACTGCCATCTACAATTCCGACCCGGCCAGCACCGCGTGGTCTGACCTCATCGATGTAGCTTCGGCAACCCGCTTCTATGTCACTCAGGAGATTACCGACAACTACGAAAGCTACCACGGAAGTTGCTATATGTTCCGCGACCGCGGCGAGGACAAGAAATGGAATTTCGGCCCAGTATGGGATTTCGGAAGCACGCTCGTCGACGAAAACAGCCGCCTCTTTATCTGGCAGGGACGCGAACACCATCAGCACTGGATCGAACAGATGAACAAGTTCAACAATTTTCAGGAAGAGCGCAATGCCGTTATGGAAGATTTCGTCAAGAACCACTACGACGACCTTCTGACTTATATTGACCGGTTCATCGCCCAAATCTCCGACGCCGCTGCCGCCGACGCCCAGCGCTGGCCGAAATACGGCAACACCGACATCCCTTATAAGGTCGAATACGTCAAACGGTTCCTCAAAAACCGCGTCAACTACCTTATGTATGCCTGGGGCATGAGCGAAGAGATGCCTGCCGACATATATCTCCGCGGCGAGTTCAACGGCTGGGCGGCCGAGCCACGCTATCAGTTCCGCTCGACTGGCGACAACGTCTATCTTCTCGACGACGTGACGCTCGACGGCACTTTCAAAATCGGCTCATTCGACTGGGCAACTGTAGATCTGGGCGGTTTCGAGGGCAACAATACTCCGCAGCCCGACCGGGCGTATACACTGAATCCGAAAGGCTGCAACCTGACCGCCACAGGCACCTTCCCGAGCGTCAGACTCGTCTACGACCCGAAGGAGCCTGAAAAGGCCACACTCGAACTGCTGACCAAGAATGCAGGGCTCGACGACGTCACTACCGGCGCAGTTTTCGAAGTCAGCGGAACGACAATAGCCTCAGCCGAACCGTTCAGCGTCTACGACCTCAGCGGACGCTGTGTGGCCCGCGACGTCACAGCCACCACAATGGCTCCCGGACTCTATATCGTCAACGCCGCCGGCCATGTCGCCAAAATCGCCTTAGGCAGATAAGCGAACCGAACTTATATAACTGAAAACAGCCCCGCCGGCATCAAGCCTGCGGGGCTGCTTATTGGTTGCTGATCAATCAGCCGTTGTAGCTGCGGAGGATTCCGCGGTCGCTGGCGCGCACGAAATCTATTATGCGGTCGCGGATCTTGCTTTCGGGAACGACCTCACGGATTGTTTTCAGGGCGTCGCTGTTATTCATGCCGCTCATGAAAAGGAGATGATAGACATCCTGAATCTCACGGATCTCGTCGGTCGAGAATCCACGGCGGCGAAGTCCTACAATATTGATTCCGGCATAGGCGATAGGTTCGCGGGCTGCCTTGATATATGGCGGTATGTCCTTGTTAATGAGCGCCCCGCCCTGAATCATAACGTAAGCTCCGATATGACAGAACTGATGGATAAGCGATCCGCCGCCGATAACGGCGCATTCGTCGACTTCGACCTCGCCGGCGAGCTGTGTGGCATTGCTCATTATGACCTGATCGTGGACGCGGCAGTCGTGGGCGACATGGCAGTAAGCCATTATAAGACAGTCGTTGCCGACGACGGTAGTACCTTTCGAAGCAGTACCACGGTTTACGGTCACACACTCGCGAAGGGTGCAGCGGTCACCGACAACGGCAGTGGTCTTCTCGCCCTTGAACTTCAAGTCCTGAGGGATCGCACCGACAACCGATCCGGGAAAGAGCGTGCAGTCGGCGCCGATTGTAGCGCCGTCCATGACGTTGACATTGGAAATAAGGCGTGTGCGGTCGCCGATGGCAACGTCGCCCTGAATATTGCAGAAAGGGCCGATCTCGACATCCTCGCCCAGACGGGCCGCGGGGTCGACATAAGCCATGGGGTGAATCTTAACCATCGTTATTTGTTTTTGATAACCTGAGCCATGAACTCACACTCACACACGATTGTCTCGCCGACAAAGGCATAGCCTTTCATTATGGCGCAGCCGCGGCGCAGGGGTGTCATGAACGAAACGTGGAAAATGAGAGTGTCGCCCGGCACTACTTTCTGGCGGAATTTGACATTGTCGATCTTCATGAAGTAAGTCGAATAGCGCTCGGGGTCGTCGACACACGAAAGAACGAGCAGACCGCCGGTCTGAGCCATAGCCTCGACCATCAGCACACCCGGCATGACGGGTTCCTGAGGGAAATGGCCTGTGAAGAACGGCTCGTTGGTCGTCACATTCTTGACGCCGACGATATAGCCCTCTCCCATCTCGATAACCTTATCGACAAGGAGCATCGGATAGCGATGAGGCAGAAGAGTGCGTATCTTGACGTTGTCGAACAAGGGCTCTTTATTGGGGTTGTAGACGGGAGCCTGAATTTCCATGTGTTTGATTTCGCGACGCACTTTCTTGGCCAGTGTGGTGTTGATCGTGTGGCCGGGGCGCGTGGCGATGACTTTGCCGAGCAGCGGACGGCCAAGGAGAGCGAGGTCACCTACAAGGTCGAGCAGCTTGTGGCGAGCCGGTTCATTGTCGTGGGTCAGAGGACGGTTGTTGACATATCCGAACTCCTTGACATCTTTGTGGGGCACGTTCATCAGATCGGCCAGACGGTCGAGCTGTTCCTGACTCATCGGCGAATCGTAGATTACGATGGCGTTGTCGAGATCGCCCCCCTTGATGAGATTGGCGTTGACAAGCGGCTCCACCTCACGCACGAAGACGAAGGTGCGGCTCGAAGCGATCTCTTCGGCGAAGTCGTCGAGGCTGTCGAGAGTGGCATACTGATTGGCGAGAACCGGCGAATCGAAGTTCACCATAACGTCGACACTGAAATGGTCGTCGGGCAGAATAACGATCGACGAGCCTGATTCCTCGTCGCGCACCTCGATTTTCGACTTGACGCGATAATAGTCTTTTTCGGATTTCAGCTCCTGAAGGCCTGCCTCCTTGATTTTCTCCACATAGATTTCGGCACTTCCGTCGAGAATAGGCATCTCGGGAGCGTCGACCTCGACGATGACATTGTCGAGACCCATGGCAAAAAGAGCGGCCATGGAATGTTCGATAGTCGAGACGCGCACATCGCCGCGGGCGATGACGGTGCCACGGTCGGTAGCAACGACATTCTCCGCCACGGCGGGTATTGCGGGCTGCCCTTCAAGATCGACGCGACGGAACTGATAGCCGTGGTTCTCGGGAGCCGGTTTGAAGGTAGCGGTGATGTTGAGGCCGGTATGCAGACCTTTTCCGCTGACGGTAAATTCTTTTGCGAGTGTGAGCTGCTTCATTATGAGTTTATTTATTTGTTTTTCTTGAGTAGTTCGACGTCCTTGAAAAGGTCGGGAAGTTTCGAAAGGTAGACCTGAAGACGCGCGTATTTCGGGAAATCAATAGCCGGCGAACCCATTATACGCCTGCGGGAGGCCACTTTGCCAGGCACTCCGCTTTGAGCGGCGATCTGGACTCCGTCGCCAATCTCGATATGTCCGGCAATGCCTACCTGTCCGCCGAACATACAGTTCGCTCCTACTTTCGTAGAGCCGGCTATACCTGTCTGCGACGCCATGACAGTGTCGTGGCCAACTTCGCAGTTATGGGCTATCTGAATGAGATTGTCGAGCTTGACGCCGTGACTGATGCGGGTAGAACCCATAGTGGCGCGGTCGACGGTCGTGTTGGCGCCTATCTCGACATCATCCTCCACAACAACATTGCCCATCTGTGGAATCTTGGCGTAAGAGCCGTCGGGCTGCGGAGCAAACCCGAAGCCGTCGGCGCCTATGACGACACCGGAATGAAGAGTCACACGGTTGCCGATGCGGCAGCCGGGATAGACTTTTACTCCCGGATAGAGAACTGTGTCCTCACCGACCGTGGCTCCGTCGCCTACGTAGGTCTGCGGGTAGATCTGCGCCCGGCTCCCTATTTTCGCTCCCGGGCCGATATAGGCGAATGCGCCGATATAGGCGTCGGGCGACACCTCGGCGTCGGGCGACACAAACGACGGCTGCTCGACACCGCTGCGGCGGTTCGACGTCATTGCCGAAACCATGCGCATAAGCTCGGCCACAGCGCTGTATGGGTCGGCGACACGAATAAGAGTGGCTTTGACGGGATGCTCGGCGACAAAGCTGTCGGCTACGAGAACAACACTCGAACCGGTCTGATAAATATAATGGGTATATTTTGGGTTGGCAAGGAAAGAGATCGCACCTTCGTGCCCCTCTTCAATTTTGGCGAAGCTGTTGATAACAGCGTCTTTATCGCCTTCAACGCGCCCGTTTATAAGCGCGGCGATCTTGCCGGCGGTTATTTCCATTTTTATGCAGTATAAATTGTTTGCAAAAATACGGCAAAAAATCCAATCGCCGAAATATACACACAAAAATCGGGCCTATAAGACAATCCAGTCCTACAGGCCCGATAAAAATTACTGTGCGGCGGGACGCTGGTAGCCGTCCTTATTGCAGCGCTTTGTCATCTTCTCGATACGTTTTTTGGTATCGGGATGCGAAGAGAAAAGTTTCTGGACATAGGAAGGGGAAGCCTGACCGTCGCTCATCGAATCGAGTTTCTCGAAAGCCATCACCATTCCCCAGGGATTCCGGCCGTTGGCGACGAGGAAATCATAGCCGCAGTCGTCGGCTTCGCTTTCCTGCTTCTGGGAATATTTGGCATTGACAAGCGACTGAGTCAGAGAGCCGAGCTGCGACTCGGTCAGCGCGGCGGCTTTTCCGCCTGTCGAGGCGATTCCGTCTTTGAGCGCGCCGGTGAGAAGCTCGGTGCGGAATGCGTTCTTGGAATGATGTTTGAGCACATGGCCTATCTCGTGGCCGATAACGCCGAGAAGTTCGTCGTCGTTCATCTTGTCCATCAGAGCCGCGAACACTCTCACACTCCCGTCGGGGCAGGCAAAGGCATTGACATCAATTACGTTATAGACCTTGAAGTTCAAAGGAATGCCGTCGGCCTCGGTTATTCCGGCTGTCAGCTTGCGCAGTCTGACGGTGTAGGGATCGTTTTCGGGAAGCACGGGATTGTGCGTGTCCATCCAGTCGACCGATTCCTTGACATAGGCGGCCATCTGCTCGTCGGTAAGGGTCAGCGCTTTGCCGGCTTTCAGGGCTCCGCCTACGGCTTTGCCGAGATTGAACTGGGCCGTCGCCGGGCTGACTACGGCCGTAAACAACAGAAGAACGATAAGTTTACAAACGGATTTTCTCATAGTTACGTCTTTTATATTTCTTATGATTGTTATGTTTCATTCTGTTCACCATGCTTTCCCGGAAAACCACCTTCGCTCCCAGAGCACCGGGCGCCACTGTAACTCTGAAACGGTCACCTTTGTGCGTGTCGAGCGCTTCTTTGCCGTGAAGCTGAAGTGTTATCAGATGTCCGTCGGAGAGCCGCAGATCGGCGTAAGGGACATGATAGGTTCCGTTCGAGGTATAGACTCGGCGGCTTATCCGCTTTGTCCGCTGGCGCTCCTTGTAGTATTTCTTTTCTACAACGACCTCAATCTCTTCCGACCGGCTCTTGTCGGCACCGAGATAGTTGAAACCATAGAACGCGCCGTCGGCAACTACGGTCAGCACACCTATCCACGCAACCATGCGTAATGCCGGACGGCGGAAAGTCAGCACATATTTGTCTTTATTGGCAAAGACAATTCCCGGAGCCGCAGCCACGGCAAGCGAGCCCAGGCCTATAAGCCAGGCATTTGCGAGGGTAAGACTGTGGAGCGAAGCGAAAGATAATATACCTGCGATAATGAAAAAGACGACGATTGTACGGCCAATAACCGTCTTGAACTTTGAATTCATGCCGCAAAGTTACAAAATTTTTCCGCGAAAAGAGTACCTTTGCCGCCGATGACACTTATCGACAAATATTTCCCCGGACTTACCGAGACGCAGCGCGCCCGGTTCGCAGTAATGCTCAGGCTCTACCCCGAATGGAACGAGCGGATCAACGTTATCTCGCGCAAAGACATCGAGAATCTCGAAGAGCGCCATATTCTTCATTCGCTTTCGATCGCGAAGTTCCTGACGCCCGTTCCCGGCACCACTTTTCTCGACATGGGAACAGGAGGCGGATTTCCCGGAATACCGCTGGCGGCACTGTGGCCCGACTGCCGTTTCCATCTGATCGACCGGATCGGCAAAAAGCTGCGTGTAGCGCAGGCTGTGGCCGAAGAGACCGGCCTCACTAACGTGACATTCCAGCACGGCGATCTCGGCGAATGCCACGAGCGCTTCGACTTCATCGTAAGCCGCGCCGTCATGTCGCTCGACAAGCTCGTGCCGCTCGTGCGCCGCAACATAGCTCCGGCTGACCGCAACGGTTTCCCCAACGGACTGATATGCCTCAAGGGGGGCGATCTGGGCTCAGAAACCTCGTCGGTCAAGGCGCCCGTAATAGTTGTTCCGCTTTCCGACTATTTCACCGAAACGTTTTTCGACACAAAAGCGTTAGTATATGTAGATCTAAGCAACAACCGCAAGAAATGAAGATACGCCAGTTTGAATTCAATATGTTCGGGGTCAACACCTATGTGGCCTGGGACACCGCTACTCTCGATGCCGTTGTCATCGACCCGGGCATGATCGACGACAACGAATGCCGCCGCCTCGACAGTTTCATCGCCGAACGCGGTCTGAAACTCACCCGGATGCTGTTCACCCATCTCCACCTCGACCACACATTCGGCTCGGACTATATTGCCTCGCACTACGGACTGAAAGCTGAAGGGCATGAGGCCGACGGATTTCTCGGCGAACAGCGCGCGAGTCAGGCCGCCATGTTTCATATCAACCGCGAAATGACATCTCTCAAGCTCGACAGGTTTATCAAAGAAGGCTCTATTGCCGTCGGCGATGACAGTATCGAGGTTCTCCACGTTCCGGGGCACTCGCCCGGCAGTGTGGCTTACTACAACCGTTCGGGCGGATGGGTCGTCACGGGCGACGCTCTTTTCAAAGGCTCGATCGGGCGCACCGACCTTCCGGGCGGAAACCACAGCGAGCTTGTCGGAGCCATCCGCGAGAAGCTGCTGACGTTGCCCGAAGAGACGGTTGTTCTTCCCGGCCACGGCCCGGCGACGACCATAGCCGAAGAGCTGCGTTCGAATATCTTTATCAGATAATCGGACAGTTCAGAGGCCGAACGGGTCGAAATCGTCGACGGGAGGAATCTCAGGGGACTCGAGAGCGGCGATTATGTTGCGCAGTCGCCGCTCAAGGCTGTCGGCCATGAGCTGAGCCTGCATAGGCGTAGCCGCCATTGCCATAAGGTCAGGCATATCGGGAATGTCGTTCAGAAACTCTTTCGCCCGAACAAGTGCCTCATCGCGGCGGTCACAGCGCACGAGCGACATGACCAGAGCGAGGCGAGCCACAGGCAGATAGCTTTTGCTCTGAGCCTCGAGAACCTTGAATATACTTTCTATTGCCCCGAAGTGGCCCGAGCGGTAGACTGCTTCAAAAAGGATGTCGACCCCGGCCGGAGTCGCGATATCGCGCGACGCCGCTTCGTTGAGAATTACCGCGGAGGCGTCAGGATCGGTCGTTATAAGGCTGAGCGCCCACGTATTCCATGGGATAGAATCCTTAATACCGTCGATATGAGGCTCGACAACCGACGTCAGACGCTTCTCGAACCTGTCACCGGCCCCCATGAGAGCCAGAGTGGTCAGCATAATCTGATCGTCGGGATGCTTGTCGAGATAACGGCAGGTTTTGTCGATTATCGAATCAGGGGTCTCGTAGTCGGGCGCAACGACGTGATATGCGTGCATATAACGCGAATCCATGTCGGGGCTGAAGCCGTGTTTGAGAAAGTCGTATGCCTCTTTCGAACAGCCGTCACGGCTGAAAAGCGCATAACCTTTCAGCCTCAGCGATTCAGGTGCCGACGGATCGACAGCGAGCGCATAGTCGGCAGCGGAGACTGCCTCGTCGTAGCGGCTCAGCTCCACGAGGATGGTGGCCTGAATCTCCCAGAACTCCACGTTGAAGGGCTCGAGCATCGTCAGCTCTTCGGCCATCTTCAGGGCGGTTGTGAAG
>DBGBEM010000377.1:0-5903 GCA_048477235.1 Muribaculaceae bacterium
TCCCGAAGTCAATATCTCGGTCGACTATTCGGGCGCTACCGAAGTCGACGGCGTCTATTATGTCGTCGAGGGGGAAGAACTGAATATCGACGCTATTAAGGTTACGCCCAAATCGGGCTATAAGGCCGCCACGCTCGGCGCTACTTCATATTATTGGAACTATCAGTTTCTTGGGACAACTATTGTGGAGCCGTTCGGCATCACCGTCGACACTGAGGGAATGGAGCCGGGCGACTACATAATGCAGATACGCTCGACCGTCTATCAGGTTGACCGCGCGGCCGGTATCGCCTATATTGTATTGCCTGTCAAGATTGTTGCTGACGATGATGACGTTCCCGGAAACGGCGATGAGCCGGAAGAGGGCACCATTAATCCCGACAGCGATATCCGTGCGGCTGTAGCTCCGACAGATTAAATGATAAGACAATAGCCACAGAACGCGCGACCTTCGGGCCGCGCGTTTTTTTGTGCGCCTTATTGCGTTAAGGTCTTTAGAGACTTTAAGGTCTTTAATGACTTTTTAACATTGAAAGGCGGTTTCCGCAGGGATTTTTAACTACTTTTGCCTATTGTTCAAAGAACTGAAATCGCAGTTCGACATCTTAATCAGTGCAAAACAAGTAATTTAAACCTAAATAATTATGTCACAGAATAATACACAAGCTCCCGGCATAGGCGACATCTATAGCCGCGGTGCCTCGTCGGCTACAAACGGCACCGTAGTGCCCGGAATGCACAAAGCAGCAACCGACACTCCCGATACACCTGTAACCGCTCCAACAGCCCCTGTGGTCGGATTCCTTTATTCGATATCGCGCAAGGGAATAGGCGAATACTGGCCTGTCCATATCGGACGCAACAAGATCGGCCGCGACGCCGACTGCGACGTCATCCTTAAGGAGGGCACCGTTTCGGGAATCCACGCCCTTCTGAACGTTAAGCAACTCAAGAGCGACCACAGACTCGTTGCCCAGATTCGCGACGAGGGCTCGAAAAACGGCATTACCGTCAACGGCGAAGAGCTCGATTTCGGAATGTATGACTGCAAGAATAATGACATCATAAAGATAGGCGACAACTACGAGCTTCTTCTGTTGCTTGTCAACGCCAATGAATACGGACTGAAAGTGGCCGAGAACTTCATGGCTCTCGAGGGGGACGACGAATTCGCTCCCAATGTGCCTCCCTTCGGCGGTTACGACAACACCAACTCTCCATATTCGGGCGCAAACCGCGCGTCGAACGGAACAATGGCCATTGACGGCGTAGACAATCTCGCTTCAGGCGGTACCAAATTTCTCTGATCATGGGCGTTATCAAGCTTCAGGGCGATAACGAACGCAGAGCCGGAATCCACTACGAAGTCGACACCGACGCGGCGCCGCTCGGTGTGGGCGGTATGGGCCAGGTTATGAAAGGCTGGCGCGTCGACGAAAACACCAACACCCGCGAGCCGGTAGCGATAAAATTTCTCTTCGACGATCTGTCGGAGGGGGTTATCGAACGTGCCCGCCGCGAGGCCTCGATACAGATCAGCAGCGAGAATCTCGTCAGAATGTATGGCTTTATCGAGGTTGAGCAGCCCAACGGCGTTAAGCGTTACCATGTTGTCAGCGAACTGCTTGAGGGTGTCATGCTCGGTGATCTGCTGAAAGGCCGCACTACCGACGCGCAGGGAAACATCGTGCCCTACGCCCAGGCCCTTTATCAGCGCATGACCATCGACCGCGAAGGCTTCGCCGCCGAGATCGTGAAGAGTGTTCTGTCGGGCCTTATGGCCATGCACGACAAGCATTTTATCCATCGCGACATCGACCCGTCGAACATTATGGTGACAGTCAAGGGAAATGTGAAGCTCATCGATTACGGTATCGCCAAACAACTTCGGACAATCACCACGCAAGACCGTCAGTTGACGTCGATAGGGCAGTTCATGGGCAAAGCTGCCTACGCCGCTCCCGAGCTCGTCACAGGCGATGTCCAGCATCAGAACGAGACCACCGACATCTATGCCGTCGGAATAATGCTGTATCAGTTGCTGACGGGCTCGCTCCCGTTCGAGGGGGCCGACCATGAAGTTCTTGAAATGCAGCTTAAGAAGAAGCTTCCTCTGGCGCAGATCAAGAACAAAGAACTGCGTAAGGTAGTCGAGAAAGCTACGGCCAAGAAACAGACCGACCGATACATCTCGGCAGCGGAATTCCGCGTCGATCTCGAGCGCAATGAACGACATATGAAGACGACGTCAGGCAAGACGATCAAAATCCCGGCTATAGACGGCGGCGGAAGCAAGAAAAGGCTTATTGTCGTCGCCGTGGGGGCAGTCGCCGCAGTGGCAGTGGCGCTCGGAATCGTGTTTGCCAATAAGGGGGACAACTCGGGCGGCGGCAACGATCCGCAGGAGCTTGCCGACACGTCGCTTCCCGCGAACGGCATCATAGACAGCAGCGAAGAGAAGACCGTCAGCCGCGACGGCAAGACCTACCGCAGTGCCGCGCTTATAACGCGCACAGCCCGCGAGGCTTTGGCCGCAGGCAAGACTCAGGAGGCTGTGGCTGAGCTGAAGAAGGTTGTCGATGCCGGCTATAAGTCGTCGGCTCCGGCCGCCCTGACCCTGCGCGCGCTTTATAACCACGACCTCGACATCGCTACCGACGAGACATACGCCGCTGTCCCTCAGGACGACAAGAAAGCATACGAGATGCTGTCGCTGGCCCTCAGGTTCAATCCCGACAGCGCTGAAGCCCTGTATTATATGGGTGAGGCATATTTCGGAGGTGAGGCCATAACCGGCGGCCTTGTTACCCGCGATCTTCCGAAAGCCATCGACTACTATACCAAGGCCATCGAAAAGGCTAAGGCCGAGAACAACAATGCGATTCTCGTCAAGGCCGAGCATCAGAAGCAGACAGTCACCTCTTATATGCAATAACGATGCCTACGGAATATATCACAGTCGGACGCGAGAAGTTTGCCTTTGATCCTCAGAGCAAACCGCTCGGGCAGGGCGCAATGGGAACGGTTTTCGCCGGCCGCTCGATGGCCGACAACCGTCCGGTGGCAATCAAGATCGTGAATCCACGTTTCGCGAACATACCGTCGGTGCGCCAGCGCGCCCGCGAAGAGGCTCAGCTGCGGTTCCGCCATCCGAACCTCATAGAGACGGTTGGCCTCTGCGAGCCGCTTCCGAACCGCGGTCCGATATTTATTGTGAGCAATTACGTGTCGGGCATATCGATCGACAAACATGTCAACCGCAATCTCAGACAGTTCGACGACTTCACGCGGAGGGTTGTCATGACGATGATGCCCGTTCTCGACGCCTTGACCTATCTGCACGGCATTCCGGTCTATCATCTCGACATAAAGCCATCGAACATTATGGTCGAGCACGGCAACAGCAACGTCAGGTTGATGGATCTCGGCATAGCTTACACCCGTGAGGTTCACGAGATAACGTCGGCCGGACTGCTCGGTACGCCGGGGTATGCCGCTCCCGAGCAATATGTTGAGGTCGGGCGTGCGCTTGACGTTGATGCCACCACCGACCTGTATGAGTTCGCAGTGACGCTCTATGAGCTGCTTGTCGGCGTAAAGCCTGACGTCGAAGCCGACCTGAGCGACCAGAACCCCAACGTGATGGCTGTAATAGAGAAAGCGATGTCGCCTGACCGGGAAAACCGCTATCAGAGCGCATCGGAGCTGAAAGATGCTCTGAACTATGCCCTGAGCAAGCCTCCGAGGCCGAAATGGGTTGTCCCGGCAGCAATTGGAGGCGCCGCAGCTGCGGCAATCGGCGTTGGACTGGCTCTATTATTGTAACTCTACAATCAAGAAACAATGGAAGAAATAACAACATCATATCCTGCTGTCGGCTATGCCGAGTCGCGTATCGGAGGACGATCGGAGAATCAGGACACCTGTGCCTTCACCGACACCCCCGTTGGGCTTCTTGTGCTCGTTTGCGACGGAATGGGTGGAGGACCCGGCGGAAAGACGGCGTCGATGATAGCTGCCGCTGTCATCACCGAACGCATGAAGAAGGTTAAGCGCGTCGAAGATGCCGAAGTGAAGCTCACTGCTGCCATTGCCGCCGCAAACGCCGCCATAATGGAGGCTACGGGACAGGAATCGCCGCTGGCAGCAAAATTCCCCGACAAAAAATTCCTTCCCGAAGGAATGAAGATCCGTCCTGAACTCAAAGGGATGGGTTCGACTGTGGCCGCTCTTCTGCTGACTAAAGATTATGCGCTGATAGCCCATGTCGGCGACAGCCGCGTCTATCAGCTTCGCGGACGCAAAGTCGTTCACCGCACGACCGACCATTCGCGGGTCATGCTGCGTGTCCTGCGCGGCGACATCAGTGAAGAGGAAGCGCGCACATCGTCAGACTCGAATATCATCACGCAGGCGCTCGGGCATTCAGGCGCCAATATGCACAGCGATGTCACGAAAGTGCCGTATCTGAAAGGCGACAGGTTCGTGCTCTGCTCCGATGGAGTCTGGGGAGCTTTTCCGCAGCCCGAGCTCATCGCGATGCTTACCTCTAACAGGAATGTCGGGGGCACTGTCGACAACACTGTGATCAGTGTCGACGACGCCGGGCGTCAGGCCGGGGGAACTCACGATAACCTGACTCTGGCACTCATTGAAACAACAACCAACTCAACACTCCCCGTTAAAATGAATAAAACGACAAAGTTAATGGTGATAGCGCTTGCCGTTATTGCCGCCGCCAGCATAATTCTCAATGTCATATTATGGTGTGCGCGTCCGAAGAGCGAGACAACGGAGCCCGTGAATCCGACGGTAGAGAACGTCAAGCCTGTGGTTCCGGAACGCACCGAAACTCAGACCAATCCGAAGGCAGAGCCTCAGACTGAGGTCGGACATACGGAAAAAGATGATGCCACTTCAGAGCTTAACGCGCGCGTCGACGATCTCACCCGCCAGCTTGACCAGCTCATTGAAGAGGTAGAGGGTTTGAAGAAAGTGACCGATAAGGACGCCAAGACTTCAATGATCAACAGTATCAAGGCTCAGATGAAAGGCATTCTGCCTATGGTCGATGACAACCCCGTCGCTAAGGAAAAACTCAATGAGGCACTGAAAGAGCTGAACAAGCCGATTATGTTTGATCCCAAGCGCTGCGACGGTCAGATCAACGACATCAGTAAAATGCTCAGGACTGCGAACGATCAACTTAAGTCGAAAAACTAACAAATACATAAACATGAAAATCATCACAATAGGGCGTGGCGACGACTGCGATATCATTATCGAAGATCCGATGATGAGCCGCCGTCAGGCAGTCATGCGCCTCTATCCGACAGGAAAGATCGAGATCATCGATTACAGCCGCAACGGCACCTCGGTCAACGGAGTCAAGCTCGTGCCTGAGAAGCTGACGCGCATCAAGCGCGGTGATGCAGTGACTTTTGCCGGCACAAAGAGCCTCGACTGGAAAGAGGTTCCCGATGTTTCTAAACCGTTCAGAATAGCCATGTGGTCAGTTGCCGGGGTTGTTGCTCTGGTGCTCATCCTCTGGGCTGTCATGGCTGTTAATCGCGCTGTGCGTTCCGACGTGCCTGTCGATGCGGCTGAGACGGTGACAACACCCGTGCCGCAGGAGGGAGCCAAGAAAGACACTACCAAGGAGTTTACCCCTGCCGATCTCGGCGACAAGATTCCTGAAGGCTTCGCACCTAAGGCGCCGAAACCGAAAGCCGCTCCGGAAAAGAAGAATCCCGAGCCGAAGAAAAAGAACGGCAATACCCAACCGGCTCCAAAGGAGACTAAGAAAGATACGGGAAATGAGCCGGTAAACAAACCAAAACAACGCAGAAATACAATCTAATAACTACGATATGAAACTTGTTAAAATCGGACGCGCCCAAGGC
>DBGBEM010000378.1:0-2809 GCA_048477235.1 Muribaculaceae bacterium
GGTTTGATGAATGGGGGCTTCCGGCCTGACGCCGGAGGGTATTTGTCCTTTTTCCGTCAAACAAAAATATAAAAAGTCGGCAGCGGGAGCAAAAATGTAACCTCATTGTTACATGTTTGTTACCGTTTTTGATTTTTTCGAGGTTCTCAGGCGCGCGTCCTCATCTGCTCCTTGATGGTGTCGACGACGTTGATTATATAGTCGCCGGTCTTCTCGAGGTCGCCGATGATGTCCATGTAATAGATGCCGGCCTGATACTCGTAGTGGTGGTCGTTGATATTGGCGATGTTGGCCGTGCGGAGCTGGTTGCGCAGATTGTTGATCTCACGCTCGCGATTGTAGGAGACAATGATGTCCTGCTCGCGCTCATGCTCGAGATTACTCAGCAGATAGAGCATATTTGTCATCGCGGCCTCGACCTCGGTGAACATGGCGTCGATATTGCCGTAGATCTCGTCGTTGAACTCGACCTTCGACTCGCGCTTTCTTATCAGAGTCTTCGATATCGAATAACATGAGTCGGCGATGCTCTCTATCTCGCTGACGATCGTCAGCATAGAGGCAATGCGGTGTTTACCCTCGTTCGAGAGGCGTCCTTCGCTACAGCGGTTCAGATAGGAGGCTATCTCGATCTCCATGCGGTCGGAGATTTCCTCGTATTTCTCGATGCGGGTGAACAGATGGGTGAAGTCGCTCGAGCCGTCGCGGGTATGTATGAGGTTCTGAACCATCCCTATCATCCTCTGGACACGCTGGGAATAGACGACAAGCTCTTTCTCGGCCTGGGCGAGGTTAAGCTCCGAGGCATTGAGAAGACCGCCCGAGATAAATTTGAGCTGGAATTCCTCGTCTTCGCTCTTGCCGGGCACGAGCGCTACCACGATCTTCACATAGACGTTCGTCAGCCATATCATAACCGAGAGGTTGACGATGTTGAAGGCCGTGTGGAACATCGAAAGGCCGTAGCTGACCGAGGTCTGCATCATAGCTATCTTCATCATGACGTCGTGGCCCGCGGGCAACGAATTGTCAAAGAGATGATTGTAGAGTTCGGGCTGCGTAAGCTCGATATGCTTGACGAACCCGACGAGTTCCGTGGGGTTACCGAAACCGAAAGCCTCGGTAAGCCATGTCGTGAGATTCACGAAAGGATAGAAGAGCGTCATACACCACACCGTTCCGAGCAGATTGAACAGCAGATGGCCCATTGCCGTGCGTTTCGCCGCTGTGTTTCCGCTCAGCGAGGCGAGAATCGGCGTAATCGTCGTTCCGATATTCGAGCCGAGCACTATGGCACAGCTCAGGTCGAAACCTATCCATCCTTTCGAGCACATTATCAGCGTTATGGCGAAAGTGGCGGCCGACGACTGGATTATCATCGTCAGCACGACGCCGACGAGCATGAAAATCCATACCGAGCCGTAGCCCATGGTGGTATAGCGCGTCAGGAACTCGAACATCTCGGGATTCGTCTGCAGGTCGGGGACATACTTGCTGATAAGGTCAAGGCCCATAAACAGGAACGAGAAACCGACAAGGAATTCGCCTATCGACTTCGTTCGGCTGCGGTTGGCGAACAGCAGCGGCACGGCAATTCCGAGCATCGGCAGCACGAACGACGATATATTGACCGAGAATCCGAACAGAGCGATAACCCATGCCGTGAACGTCGTTCCGACATTGGCGCCCATGATGACGGCCATCGACTGGGAGAGGGTCATCAGGCCGGCGTTGACAAACGACACTACCATCACGGTAGACGCACTTGAGCTCTGTATCAGAGCGGTTATCAGGAAGCCTGTCGCAGTTCCGGTGAAACGGTTGCGGGTCATCGCCGACAGGATGTTGCGCAGGCGGTCGCCTGCGGCTTTTTGGAGGCCTTCGCTCATGACCTTCATTCCGTAGAGGAACAGGCCGACAGCACCGAGAAGCCCTAAGAAATCGAGAAAGCTATAGTTCATGCGCGCGTAGTTGGCGGGGAAATTCCCGGAAATTATTTCGCAGTCGCAAAGTTAGGGATTATTAAGAAATCATGAAACATTTTTCGAGTTTTTGTGCAACAAACCACGCCGGCGCCATGCCGCCCTAAGGGTGCCTGCCGCCAAATAATTTTGGCGGGTCGGGCGGGATTTGCTATCTTTGTTGCCATGGCAAAGATAGCAGAGACGCCGCTGATGAAGCAGTATATCGAGGCTAAGAAGCAACACCCCGACGCGGTGTTGCTCTTTCGTGTGGGCGACTTCTATGAGACTTTTTCCGACGACGCGGTGACGGCCAGCGAAATTCTGGGCATCACGCTGACGCGGCGCGCCAACGGCGCGGCGCAGTATGTCGAACTGGCGGGATTCCCCCACCATGCCCTCGACACATATCTGCCGAAGCTCGTGCGCGCCGGCAAGCGCGTGGCCATCTGCGAGCAGCTCGAAGATCCGAAGACAACGAAGAAGCTCGTCAAACGCGGCATAACCGAGCTTGTCACCCCCGGGGTTGCCGTCAGCGACACTATCCTCAACAACCGCGAGAATAATTTTCTGGCGGCAGTCCATTTCGGACGCCGTTCGTTCGGAATATCATTTCTCGACATATCCACCGGCGAGTTTCTCGTGGCTCAGGGAAGTGCGGCCGACATCGAGAAGCTGCTGGCCAATTTCGCGCCGAAGGAGGTGCTGGTCATGCGCGGCAACCGCCGGCGCCTCGACGACACTTTCAAGAACGCCTACGCCGTTTTCGAGCTCGACGACTGGATTTTCACCTCCGACGCCGCCATGGACCGTCTTCTCCGGCAAGTCGAGACCCAGACGCTCAAAGG
>DBGBEM010000379.1:0-8022 GCA_048477235.1 Muribaculaceae bacterium
GTATGATCTGGACGGTCTTGCCGAGATAGTCGCCGCGGCGCTCGTTGTTGATGACGTTCTGATAGATCCGGCCTGTGGTGACATTGTTGGCGCGTGTTGTGCGGACATTGGTGAACCGCTCGTAGTGGCCGAGGTCGAGGTCGGTCTCCTGACCGTCGACGGTGACGTAGCATTCGCCGTGTTCGTAGGGGTTGAGGGTGCCCGGGTCGATGTTGATATACGGGTCGAACTTCTGGATGGTGACACGGTAGCCGCGAGCCTTCAGCAGGCAGGCGAGCGAGGCCGAGATGATTCCTTTACCGAGTGACGACACAACGCCGCCGGTGACAAAAATATACTTTGTTTCCACGCTTGGGATCTGAAAATTTATTCAAGGTGCAAAGGTACAAAAAATTCCGACGGCGCCGAGCGGCCGCGGGCCGGAAATTGCGAAAAAAATGCAAGGGCTCGAATGTCAGGTTCTTACGGGCGCGCGGATGCGGGTGCGCGATGGCGCCTCCGGCCGACGCCCCTGCCGATGAAAGATTACGGAAAAAATTATGGAAAAAGGGCGGGGGAAATGCAAAAATTTGTATATTTGCACCAAAATTTGGCTTGAAATGTCCGGCGAAAACGCTTTCGGACAATTTAATGCCATGATTGACACAGAATTAAAGCAATCATAGTCGCAGGGCAAGGAGTTGCCCGAAGCATACAGAAAAAGTAAAAGTAAAAACTTAAACACGACAATGTTGTCATTATCGATTCAACATGTTACTCTTGCGGTAGTGGCCGGGCTGACGGGCGTATGTCTGGTGGCTCTGGCTATGTGGATCGCGGGATTGATTTCGCCGAAGTCGTATAACGCACAGAAGGGAGAGCCTTATGAGTGCGGTATTCCGACGCGTGGCGGCTCGATGGTGCAGATGAAGGTAGGCTATTACCTTTTCGCCATCCTGTTTCTGATGTTCGACGTCGAGACAGTGTTCCTTTATCCGTGGGCCGTCAGAATGCGCGACCTCGGCCTTGACGGCCTTGTATGTATCGCCGTATTTTTCAGTATTATCGTGCTGGGTCTTGTCTATGCCTGGCGTAAAGGAGCATTGGAATGGAAGTGACAACGAAGAGCATGCCCTACGAGGCATGGAAAGACAACGAATATATCGAAAAGCTCGTCGAAGAGCTTCGCGCGTCGGGAACCAACGTCATTGTCGGTTCGCTCGACAAACTCATCAACTGGGGCCGTTCGAACTCTCTGTGGCCGCTGACGTTCGCCACGAGCTGCTGCGGCATTGAGTTCGTGTCGCTCGGCGCCGCCCGCTTCGACATGGCCCGCTTCGGCTGGGAAGTAGCGCGTTCGTCGCCCCGTCAGGCCGACTTCATGATGGTCGCCGGAACGATCGTCCACCGCATGGTTCCCGTGTTCCGCCGCCTCTACGACCAGCTGGCCGAACCCAAATATGTTATTGCCTGCGGCGGATGCGCCATTTCGGGCGGCCCGTTCCGCAAGAGCTACCATGTTGCCATGGGTATCGACAAGATCGTGCCCGTCGACGTCTTCGTGCCCGGCTGTCCGCCGCGTCCCGAGGCAATGATCTACGGCATCATGCAGCTGTCGCGCAAGATAAAGGTAGAGCGCTTCTTCGGAGGCGTCAACCGCCAGCAGAAACAGGAGGAATTCCTCAAGGCCCACCCCGTTGAGGGCGTTGCCGATTAATCTTATCATCTCGAAAGAAGCAGACAATGGCAGACTTTAAGGAAAAGATTCTCAAGCTCGACCCGACAGCGACGTTCGAGGTCGGCCCCGACGGAATAACAACGCTCAGCGTCGACGAGAAAGCGTGGCACACTGTGGCCATGACTCTCCGCGACGACAGCTCGACAGCCTTCGACTATCTGGTCACGATAGTCGGAATGGACTGGAAAGAGAGTCTGGGCTGTATCTACTATCTCAGCTCAACGGGCCGCGGCGGCGAGATGCTCGCCGTGAAAGTCATCGCCCGCGGCGACCGCCGGGAGCCCATGATCCACTCTGTCAGCGACCTCTGGGAGGTTGCCGGCATCTATGAGCGTGAGGTCTACGACTTTTTCGGAATCATCTTCATCAACAATCCCGATATGCGGCGTCTGTTCCTCAGCATCGACTGGAAAGGACACCCGCTGCTGAAAGACTACGACGCCAATCCCGACATCAACCCCGTGTCGATCGAGAACGAGCGTCAGAGCGATTTCACCCAGAGCTGGGTCGAGCAGCCCGACGGCACAATCGTCAAGACCGAACCGCGCATCTTCGAGGAAGACGACTTCGTAGTCAACATCGGCCCGCAGCACCCCGCCACCCACGGCGTTCTGCGCTTCCGCACAGCCATAAACGGCGAGGATGTCAAGCGCATCGACGTCTATATGGGATATATCCACCGCGGAATCGAAAAAATCTGTGAGCAGCTGACATATCCCCAGACGCTCCATTTCATGGACCGAATGGACTATTTCTCGGGCCACCACTACCACCATGCCCTCTGCCTCTGCTACGAAGAGGCTCTGGGAATCGAGATCAGCCGCCGTGCCCAGGTTATCCGCGTGCTCATGGACGAGCTCGGCCGCATAGCCTCTCACTGCCTGTTCATCGGAACCTACTGCATGGACCTCGGCGCCACGACGATGCTGTTCTACACCCTGCGCGTGCGCGAGCAGATTCTCGATATCATGGAGAAGACCTGCGGCGCCCGAATGACATTCAATTACGAATGTATCGGCGGCGTCATGCAGGATCTGGCCCCCGACTTCGTTGCCGACGTCAAGGCTCTGCTTGCCGTTCTTCCGGCCAATATAAAGGAATATAACAAGATATTCACCGGCAACGTCATCGCCAAAGGCCGAATGGAAGGTGTCGGCGTCATAAACCGCGAAGAGGCCATCCAGCGCGGCGTGACCGGCCCCTCGGGACGTGCCAGCGGCTGGGCCTGCGATGTGCGCAAGACCCACCCCTATTCGATCTACTCCGAGCTCGACTTCGACGAAGTCATCGCCCATGAAGGCGACTCCATGGCCCGCTTCAAAGTGCGTGTGGCCGAGATGGAGCAGAGCGCGCGCATAATCGAGCAGCTTATCGATAACATTCCCGAAGGAGAGTATTGCGTTAAGGTTCCCAAGGTAGTCAAGGTGCCTGCCGGCCGCTGGTTCAAGATGGTCGAGGGTTGCCGCGGCGTCTTCGGCGTCTGCCTCGAGAGCGACGGCACGACGAACCCCTACCGCCTGAAGCTCGTGCCCCCCTGCCTGCCGCTTGCCGCAGCCGTCGACAAGATGACGCGCGGACAGAAAATCGCCGACCTCATCACAATCGGAGGCTCGCTCGACTATATCGTCCCCGACATGGATCGCTAACAGAACAGTAACCGGAAACCCAATCATCCATCCATTTCACTATGCAAGATTTCACGTTTGTAACCAAGTGGATCCACACAGGCCTGACAACATACATCCCCGAATGGCTTGCCGTCACTTTCGAGTGTCTGGCCATCGGCGTCGCCCTGCTTCTGGCCTACGCTCTGCTGGCTCTCTTCTATATCTGGTTCGAGCGAAAGGTGTGTGCCTATTTCCAGTGTCGCCTCGGCCCGAACCGCGTCGGCACCTGCGGCGTTCTCCAGCCTTTCGCCGATATGTTCAAGATTCTCATCAAGGAGCTTATCGACCTCAAGCATACCGACAAGTTCCTGTTCGCCCTCGCTCCCTATCTCGTTATTCTGGCCTCGATGCTCGCCTTCTCGGTTCTGCCCTGGGGCAACGGAATGCAGGTCCTCGACTTCAATGTCGGAATCTTCTTCCTGCTGGCCGTGTCGTCGATAGGCGTGCTGGGAATACTTCTGGCCGGATGGTCGTCGAACAACAAGTTCACCCTCATCGGTGCCCTCCGTTCGGGAGCCCAGATGGTCAGCTATGAGATCTCGATAGGCCTCAGCGTTATAACGATGATAGTTCTGGCCGGAACAATGTCGGTCAGCGGAATCGTCAATGAGCAGAACCATCTCTGGTTCCTCTTCAGCGGCCATGTTCCGGCTGTCATCGCTTTCGTCATCTATCTCATCGCCGGCACAGCCGAGACCAACCGCGGCCCGTTCGACCTTCCCGAGGCCGAGAGCGAGCTGACAGCCGGTTACCACACCGAATATTCGGGTATCCACTTCGGCTTCTTCTATCTGGCCGAATATCTGAACCTTTTCATAGTGGCCGGCGTAGCCTCACTCCTCTTCCTCGGCGGATGGATGCCGTTCCACATCCCCGGCTGGGACAGCTTCAATGCCATAATGGACTATATCCCCGGCATTGTCTGGTTCCTCGGCAAGGCCGTTGTCATCAGCTTCATAATAATCTGGTTCAAATGGACATTCCCGCGCCTGCGCATCGACCAGCTGCTGACGCTCGAATGGAAATACCTCATGCCGATATCGCTGTTCAATCTCGTGCTGATGGTGCTGACAGTAACCTTCGGCTGGTATCTCTGATTCCCCGGAACCCTCAATAAAATCCAATAAAGAAAACCATCCTTCTCAACAGACCAATAAAAACCATGAGCGACAAATTCGGAAAAATAGCCCAGGTCATCGGCCCGGTGGTCGACGTCAGCTTCGACGGCAATCAAGACCTACCGCCTATCTACACCGCCTTGAAAGTTAAACGCCCCGGCGATGCCGACGGTCAGGAACTGACACTCGAGGTCGAGCAGCATATCGGCGAAGACACCGTTCGCTGCGTTGCTATGGAGAGCACCGACGGCCTCCAGCGCGGCCTTCCGGTTATCAACGTAGGCCATCCTATCGCTGTCCCGACGGGCGATCAGGTCAAAGGACGCCTGCTCAATGTCATGGGCGACGCCATCGACCGTCTTCCGGCCCTCGACCGCAAGAATCTGCGCCCGATCCATCAGCCCGCGCCCAAGTTCGACGACCTGACGATCGGAACCGAGATTCTCTACACCGGCATCAAGGTCATCGACCTTCTCGAGCCCTACAGCAAGGGCGGTAAGATCGGCCTCTTCGGCGGTGCCGGCGTGGGCAAGACCGTGCTTATCATGGAGCTCATCAACAATATCGCCAAGGGACATAACGGCTTCTCGGTGTTCACCGGTGTCGGCGAACGCACCCGCGAGGGTAACGACCTTCTGCGCGAGATGATCGAGAGCGGCGTTGTCAAATACGGCGAGAAGTTCGAAAAAGACATGGAGAAGGGGGGCTGGAACCTCAACGATGTCGACATGAACGAAGTTGCCAAGTCGCAGGCCACGCTCGTGTTCGGACAGATGAACGAGCCGCCGGGCGCACGTCTGCGTGTGGCCCTGAGCGGTCTGACCGTTGCCGAACAGTTCCGCGATCAGGACGGCGGCGGCAAGGAGATCCTTCTCTTTATCGACAACATTTTCCGTTTCACCCAGGCCGGTTCGGAAGTGTCGGCCCTGCTGGGCCGCATGCCGAGCGCCGTGGGCTATCAGCCTACGCTGGCCTCTGAGATGGGTGCCCTTCAGGAGCGCATCACCTCGACGAAGAACGGCTCGATCACCTCGGTTCAGGCTATCTACGTGCCTGCCGATGACCTGACCGACCCGGCTCCGGCAACAACCTTCAGCTTCCTCGACGCTACGACGGTGCTTTCGCGTAAGATCGCCGAGCTCGGTATCTATCCGGCCGTCGACCCGCTCGATTCGACCTCGCGAATCCTCGACCCGAACATTATCGGAGAAGACCACTACAACACAGCTCAGGCTGTCAAGCAGCTTCTTCAGAAATATAACGAGCTTCAGGACATCATCGCCATTCTCGGTGTCGACGAACTCAGCGACGAAGATAAGCTCGTCGTTGCCCGCGCCCGCCGCGCCCAGCGCTTCCTTTCGCAGCCCTTCCACGTCGCCGAGCAGTTCACCGGCCTGCCGGGCGTGATGGTTCCTCTGAAAGAGACCATCCGCGGCTTCAAGATGATTCTCTCGGGCGAGATGGACGAGTATCCCGAACAGGCCTTCCTCAACGTCGGCACTATCGACGAAGCCATCGAGAAAGGTAAGAAGATGCTCGCAGAAGTCAAATAACCAAGCAACAGACAGCAACAACCATGACATTGAAAATCATATCGGCCGAAGATATCCTCTTCGAGGGGGAAGTGACCTCAGTGAAGCTTCCCGGAAGAATGGGCGCCTTCACAGTGTTGCAGAACCATGCCTCGCTGGTGTCGTCGCTCGACAAGGGCGCCATCGTCTACCGCGGCGCCGACGGAGAGGAACACTCAACCGAAATCGGCGGCGGAATAGCCGACGTCGACAACAATGTGGTTGCCGTTTGTGTATTTTAATCTCTCCATCAACCTCTTGACCAACTGAACCGATGAACAAAACGATATTCGCCACGCTACTTGCCGCCCTTCTGGCGCTGGTTGTTCCGGGCTCTCTCAGAGCCTCGGCGACAGCTGAGCCGACCGACGGCGAAGAGGTCGTCATGAATCCCAAAGACGCCAAGGAGATAATCTTCGAGCATCTCGGCGACGGCTATGGCTGGGAGGTTCCCTTCTGCCACGGCAAGCGCATAGCTCTCCCTGTCATTGTCTTCGGCAACGGAACAGGGTTCCATGTGTTCTCGTCGGCGCGCGTGACCGGCGGAGAGGTCTATACTGCTCCCGACGGAAAGCGTTTCGCTATCGCGGGCCACGACAGCCCCAACAAGGGCAAGGTCGTCGAGCTGACAGCCGGAGGCGAAGTGCGTCCCATCGATTTCTCGATAACGAAAAACGTGTGTGCCACGTTCATAGCCATGTTCGTGGTGATTCTCGTGGTTCTGGCGCTGTCGTCCTACTACAAGCGCGGCGGCAAGGGCGCCCCGCGCGGATTCCGCGGCGCTGTCGAGAGACTCGTGTTCTTCATCTACGACGACATGATCAAGCCGACGCTCGGAAAGGAAGCCCGCCGCTTCTCGCCCTATCTGCTGACGGTTTTCATGTTTATCTTCACGGCTAACCTGCTGGGCCTGATCGTAATCTTCCCCGGCGGCGCCAACCTGACCGGCAATATCGGCGTCACGCTCGTTCTGGCCCTGATAACATTCTTCGCGACGAACTTCTTCGCCAAGAAACACTACTGGAAGGAAATCTTCTGGCCCGACGTTCCCATCTGGCTCAAATGTCCGCTGCCGATAATGCAGATAATCGAGGTGTTCGGTATCTTCACCAAGCCTGCCGCGCTGACGATACGTCTGTTCGCCAACATGATGGGCGGCCACCTGATCGTTATCGTTCTGACCCTGCTGATCTTCATCTTCGCCGGTATCGGCGGAGCCGCCATAGGCTCGGGCACGGTGATAGTGTCGGTTTTGTTCTCGGTGTTCATGCTTCTGATCGACGTTCTGGTCAGCTTCATCCAGGCTTACGTGTTCACGATGCTTTCGACAGTGTTCATCGGTCTGGCTCAGGAAGAAGAGCATGAAGAAGAGGCTAAGCACGCCGCTCGCGAAGCGCGCCGCGAAGCCGCTGCCGAACTCAAGGCCCGCGCCTCATAAAGCAAAAGAAATCAAATCAATAACTAACTCATATCTCTTAAAATCTTCAGAATTATGTTAGCAACAATCTTAGCACAAGCAGCTGCCGGTATCACCGGCTCTATCAGCCAGTTGGGCGCCGCTCTCGGTGCAGGTATCGCCGCAATCGCCGCCGGTATCGGTATCGGTAAAATCGGCGGAAGCGCCATGGAGGCCATTGCCCGTCAGCCCGAGGCTGCCGGTGACATCCGCTCGAGCATGATCGTCATTGCCGCCCTCGTCGAAGGTGTGGCTCTGTTCGCCGTGATCGTTTGTATCCTCGCCCTCTTCCTTTAATGCGCCGACGGGCCCGAGAAAACTAACCCCCAAACCCCTACCACACTCTTTTATCAATAACGATGGAACTATTTTTGCCTGACTTCGGCCTTATCTTCTGGATGTTTGTGTCGTTTGCCATCCTCTTCTTCATTCTGTGGAAGTGGGGCTGGCCCGCAATCATGAAAGGAGTCACCGAGCGAGCCGATCTCATCGA
>DBGBEM010000380.1:0-3514 GCA_048477235.1 Muribaculaceae bacterium
CATCTTGATCTTTCCGTCGGCGTCGGCGAAGAGATAATCGCTGACAAGAACCGTCGAATTGTTCTGATTGATGCCTGAACCGCCGATATTCGAGCCTGCGGCCTGAAGTGTTCCGGCCCAGATGTTGTAGCCCGAGAGCTGATAGTTGCCCGTGCGGTTGTCGGTAGCCTTGCGCGATGCGAAAATATGGAATTTGTAGGCTTTCGAGGGGTCGAGACCGGCTATTGTGAACGAGCAGTCGCTCTGATCGGCCTCATAGAAATAATAGTCGGAAGTGGCCGTCGCTATGGCGAGGTCTCCGAGCAGAGAGGCGTCAGGATCGAGAAGACCGCCGCCACCGCTCATGCCGTTGGTCGAGAAGCGGTCGTTGAGCGTAAGAGTGAGCGCCGATGCTTCCCCCTTGCCGTCGACCAGAGAACTGAACACAGTTCCGGCGTCGGCATACTTGCTGCCGTCGGCCGTGTTGGTTATATTGTTCCAGTGGTTGCCGTTGGCGTCGGGCGACAGAGTTATCTCGCATTTGTTGGCAGCTTTGTCGGTAGCTCCGAAGTCGAAGTAGAAACTGCGGTCCGACAGATCGACCGACGGACGGGCGACTCCCGACTGCTCCAGAACCGACATGCAGTTTATAGGAATATACTGGCCGCTGACGCGCGACACGGTGATCTTTATCGTCCCTTCGGCTGTCGGGAACACCGGCTCGCTGACGAGAATGGTCGAGTTGTTCTGGTTAACGCCCTCTCCGCCGAGATTTGTTCCGGCGGCCTGATTCTCGCCCTTAAAGCTGTTCAGGCCCTCGATAGTAAAGCGGCCCGTGCGGTTATCGGTAGCCTTGCGCGAGGTGAAGATTCTGAATGTATAGGCGTGGTCGGGATGCAGGCCCGAGATTGTGAACGCGCGGTTGTCGACGTTGTTTCCGTTGAGAAACATATAGTCTTCAGTAGCGGTCTCGACGGCCAGATCGCCGAGCAGGTCGGCCGACGGCGACATCAGACCACCGCCCCCGCTGAGTCCGTTTGTGCAGAATGTTCCGTTGACGACTACAGCCATATTGTCGACCGTGGTGCCGAGGGAATTTCTTACTGTATTGAATTCCGAACCGGCCGTTATGTCGTTGCCGCTTGTCGAATGGATATTGTTCCAGAAATGGCCGTTGGCGTCGGCCTTGTCTGTGGGGGTAAGATTTCCACGGTTGGCGACATTGTTCGGCCCGAAGTCAAAATAGAATGACTGGACATCGGTAGCCGCGAATCCTGTCATGCTTATTGCAGCACAAGTGAGCAGAAAACTCGTTAATCGTAGTTTCATAATCGGTTTAAGGTTATCTTGGAAATTGCGCTGCAAAATTAATCATACATATAAAAAGGCTGAAGAGATAGTAAGGCGGCATAGTAAACTCCCAATTTCAATATATACCTGATATACTGTCGGTTGCGCATATAGCCGACAGCAAAAATAGTAAGTTGGCGCTCAGGGTTTGAGATCGTGAAGAGCCGGAGAAGGATGCTTCTCCAGCGGAGCGAAAGCGTCGCGCCAGAAGCTTACCCTCCGGCGTGCTATCCCTTCTACGCGACGGCGGTCGGCATCGGGATATTTGCGCATGACCTCGGCAATAACGTCATTCGGGATCGCGTCGGGCGAGTAATAGCGGTCGTAGGCGCGGGTGCGCTCTTCGTCGGAGTTATTGCTTTTGTTGTAGATGATGATGCACTCCTGAAGCATGACGTCGGTGCGCTGCACGGTGAAATTGTCGACGGGCCGCTTCTTGAAAATCGGCAGATATTTTGCCTCGGCAAGCGCCACACCGTATTGGTCGCGCACTTTCTCGTCGGGCAAAACAAAGTCGGGCCATTCATCTTCCGCCTCCGCTTCATCGCTCCCTGCTGCGGGCGCGGGCGCCTCCGGCTCGGCTGGAGCGATCTTTCCGACAGGCTCGTGAACGTCAGTCTCAGGGGGAGCAGCAACGGTGTCGGTTTCCGCTGTCACCTGAACGGGACGAACCGGCTCCCCCTCCTTTTCTGTCGGCAGAAAGATGACGGCGAGTCCCGCGACGAGGACAAGGACAAGCGCGGCGACTGCCAGCCCGATCTTCCGTCGGGCTCTTCCGCCTGAGCGGTAGAGCGCCAAGGCGGCATCGCGGTCGGTTATACGCCGCGCTATCATTTCCGAAGCGAGACCTTCGAGCGCAGTCCGGCGCACAGGAGAAGCGACAGCACAAAGGCGCGTCAACGTCACTCCTACGGCATAGAAATCGGAGGCGGCATCGGCCGGGCGCGACGAATCGGCGACGTCGGGCGGAGTGAACCGCTCGGTTCCCGCCGGCCCGCGGAGAATCGTGAAGTCGAGGGCGTCGGCGCTCCCGAAGTCGATGATACGCAGGCTTCCTGTTGCAGGGGAATAGATTATGTTCGACGGCTTGATGTCGCGGTGGACAACCCCGACGGCATGGATGTCGGCCACTCCGGCTGTCAGAGCCGCCACTATCCTGTCGATGTCGCTGTCGGGCATAATCGAACCGCGCGCGATTATGTCGGCGAGCGTATCTCCGGGACAGAATTCCAGTCTTATCGCCGGGCCGAGGCCTTCGACAGTGTCGAAGTCGAGAGTGTGGACAACGTAGGGCGAATCGACGGCATAGCCGCACTCATACTCCTTGCGCAGGGCGGCCAGCGCTATCTGATTGCCGGCATATTCGCCGCGAAGACACTTGAATATGAATATCCGCCCGTTTTTCTTGGCCGTCAGAATGCGCGCAAAGCTGCGCCGGGAGGCGTAAATCTGCCGGAAGTCGTGGTAGCGGTCGTCGTGCGCTCCCCCGGCGCGAGTGTCCGCCGGCCCGAAATATCCCGATTCCTCATTTGAATCCACAAAGCAAAGATAGTGAAATTAAACCAAACATGTAGGGTCGCGGCATGCCGCGGCCCCGGAATATCATCCCGACCGCGGCGGTTACTTGCCGGGAATATATCGCAGGCCGGTGATTCCCGACTTCAGACCGGCGGCATAGTCGTCGAGCTTCCGTCCGTCGAAAACGACGTTGTTACAGTAGAGCGGCAGACCCTTGGTAATGATTAGCGTAGTGAACAAAGTCCCCTCGGCGAGCTTGGCATTTTCCGACTTGCGGACCACAAAGCGGTCATCGCCGAGATATTCGGCGACGAGACATCGCCCCGGATTCCAGGTCAGTTCAACGATGTCACCGGCGTGGAGACTCGAAGTCGTCAGCGACGTTCGCGAGAGAAAGCCGCTTTCCACACGGTTGTCGCGCATCAGCGATTCGATATAGCTCGGCCAGTCGGCATGACCGAGGAAGCGGGCCAGCGCATTGAGCGTCGACCTGCTGCGCATCGATGAGTTGGTCACGTATGCCCACAGCCGTTTGAGCGTCGACACACTCGGAGCGTCGGGGATTCGCTCCCTGAGCCTCAGCGACAGAAAGTCGAAGTCGGAATAGGTGCAGATACTGCGTCCTATCTCTTTTTCGATGTCCTTGCGTAAGCATTCAATATAATAT
>DBGBEM010000381.1:0-8189 GCA_048477235.1 Muribaculaceae bacterium
ACACCCTGCTGCCCGACAGCTACCTCGTCAGGATGGACGTGCTCCAGAACGGCATGCAGGCCGTGATTCCCTCGACCGTAGCCTCGATGGACTTCAGCTGGAAGCAGAAGATGCCGCGTAACGAGGCAGGCCGCGTGTTCGAGGAACGCAACAGCGCTCTATATTATATGTTCATGGACGGCGACGTAGAAAACCTGTCCGAGAACAAATCTGAAGCCAAGGAGGTCAGCGAGCGCTTCAAATGGGTCGGCTACAAGAACCAGTTCTTCTCGGCCGTCATGATGGCCCGCACGAACTTCTCGTCGGCGGAATTCGACAGCGAAGTGCTCGAGAACGACCCCGACTTCATCAAGACAATGACAACCGAGGCCACTCTGGAATACAGTCCCTCGGCTGCCAACCCGGCGTCGTTCACCTTCTATCTCGGCCCCAACTCCTATCCTCTGCTGAGCGATATTCAGGAGAACATCTACCCCGAGTCGAACATGAACCTGACAAAGCTCATTCCGCTGGGCTGGAGCCTCTTCCGCTGGATCAACACCCTCATAATAATCCCGCTGTTCAGCTTCCTCGGCTCGTTCATCTCGAACTACGGAATCATTATCCTGCTGCTGACGATATTCATCAAGATTATCCTCTTCCCCTTCACCTACAAGAGCTATATGTCGCAGGCCCGCATGCGTGTGCTCGCCCCCGAGGTCAAGGCCATCAACGACAAATATCCCGGTCAGGAAAACGCCATGAAGCGCCAGCAGGAGACAATGGCCCTCTACTCGCGCGCCGGCGCCAACCCGATGAGCGGATGCCTGCCTATGCTGCTTCAGATGCCTATCCTCATCGCCATGTTCAGCTTCTTCCCCAGCGCCATAGAGCTGCGCGGCGAATCGTTCCTCTGGGTCAAAGACCTCTCGGCCCCCGACGCCATAGTTTCGTGGACAGCCAACATCCCCTTCATATCGTCGACCTTCGGTAACCATATCAGCCTCTTCTGCCTGCTGATGACAGTCACCAATATCCTCTACACGCGCATAACGATGCAGAACCAGCCCTCGTCGTCGTCGATGCCCGGAATGAAATGGATGATGTATCTGATGCCGCTGATGTTCCTCTTCTTCTTCAACAACTACGCCGCCGGCCTCAGCTACTACTACTTCCTGTCGCTGCTGATCACCATTGTCCAGACCTACATCTTCCGCCGCGTCGTCAACGAAGAGAAAGTCCGCGCCAAGATGGCTGAGAACGCCAAGAAACCGCGCAAGAAGAGCGGCTTCATGGCACGCCTCGAAGAAGCCCAGCGCAAGCAGGAGGCCCTGATGCGCGAGCAGGCCCGTCAGAACGCTAAAAAACGCCGTTAAACAAGCCCTATGATAACTCAGGAACAACTCAAAGACTGCGCCGAACGCCGCGACGCCCTGCGCCGCTATCTCGACATCGACAACCGTCGCATAGAGCTCGAGGAAGAAGAGCTGCGCACCCACGTGCCCGACTTCTGGGAACACCCCAAGGAGGCGCAGGCACAGATGAAGAAAATCAAAGACATCCAGGGCTGGATAACAGGCTTCGAAGAGGTCGACAAGGCCGTCGAGGAACTTACTCTCGGCTTCGACTTCATAAAGGAAGGACTTATCGAAGAGCCCGAGCTCGACGCCCTCGCCGCCGACGCTCTTTCGAAGATCGAGCGCCTCGAGCTGCGCAATATGCTGCGCCGCGAGGAAGACCGCATGGACGTCGTGCTGAAAATCAACTCCGGAGCCGGCGGCACCGAAAGTCAGGACTGGGCCGAACAGCTCATGAGAATGTATATGCGCTGGGCCGAGAAACATGGCTACAAAACCTCTGTCGCCAACCTTCTCGAAGGCGATGAGGCCGGAATAAAATCGGCCACCATCAATATCGAAGGCCCCTACGCCTACGGCTACCTCAAGAGCGAGAACGGAGTCCACCGCCTCGTCCGCGTCTCCCCCTACAACGCTCAGGGCAAACGCATGACCTCGTTCGCCTCGGTGTTCGTGACCCCGCTTGTCGACGACACCATCGACGTCAAGGTCGAGCCGGCCCTGTTGTCGTGGGACACCTTCCGAAGCGGAGGCGCCGGCGGCCAGAACGTCAACAAGGTTGAATCGGGCGTGCGCCTGCGCTATCAGTTCACCGACCCCCACACCGGCGAGAAAGAGGAAATCCTCATCGAGAACACCGAGACGCGCGACCAGCCCAAGAACAAAGAGAACGCCATGCGTCAGCTGCGCTCTATCCTCTACGACAAGGAGCTGCAGTGGCGCCTGCAGGAGCAGGCCAAGGTCGAGGCCGGAAAGATGAAGATCGAATGGGGCAGCCAGATCCGCTCTTACGTCTTCGACGACCGCCGCGTCAAAGACCACCGCACCAACCATCAGACCAGCGACGTCGGCGGCGTCATGGACGGCGACATCGACGAATTCATCAAAGCCTACCTGATGGAATTCTCGGGCACCGCCGAGTAACAATTGGACTAATCAGTCTAATTGGTCCAATTCAGTTATTCGACATAGCGGCGGATGAAGTCCTCGAGCGAGTCGCCGGGAACGAGGCCGAAACGCGAGCGCAACCGGTAGCGGTTCGTGCGCACCGACTGCACCGTTATGTTGAGCAATTTGGCTATCGAGGCATTCGACATCCCCGCGCCGATATAGGCGCAGAGTTTGACCTGCCCTTCGGTCATTGAAGGGAAATCGGCTTTCAGGCGGCGCGCGAGTCCCGGAAGCAGATGGTCGTATATGTCGAGAAACGCCTTGCGTTCCTCTCGGCCCGAGGCATGGACTTTCAGCGTTGTCAGAATCTGCCCGGCGCGGTTAGGCGAGAGGTCGCCCGACTCGGCGGCAGCCTCGATACGGTTCTGAAGGTCATCGATAAGCTTCTCTTTCTGCTCGAACAGAACCGACTCGCGCGCCAGACGGCTCTGCGACTCGCGCAACATGGCGGCGGCCATATTCTCTCTCATCTCACGTTCTTTGGCCCGGCGGTAGAGCATGAACATCGCCGTCGACGCCACGGTGACTATCACCAGCAGAATGATAAGGAACGTGCGCTGCTGGCGCTCTTTCGATATGCGTGCCGTCAGCCGCGCCTCGGCGGCGGCATGGCGCCCCGACTCGATCGAGATCGAGAGCGCGCGCTTCTGCTCGGCTCCGAAAGCGTCGTTGAAATGACGGAGATACCACATGGCCGAGTCGATATTTCCGACAGCCATCCATCCCTCTACGAGCACCTGTGTTATGGCTATTCCCTCGCGGGTGTCGGCTTCGAAGGCGCCGCTGCTGAACGCTTCGGAAGCCATCTGGATAGCGCGGCGCGGATCGGTGGCCAGATAGCGGCGCGCAAGCAGCCCCCTGTGGATAGCGACACGCGAGAGGTAGCGCGGATTGTTTCCGGCCATAGCTATGGCGCGCTCGGAGTAGGGATATGAGGCGGGGGTGTCGACGGCCGCCGCTATGTTCTGGAGCAGAAGCTGATAGGCTGCGGTATCGGCCTGCATGGTCAGCGACCCGTATAGGCGCGAGTAGATCGAGTTTCTGACGCTGTCGCGGCTCGACAGCGCAACGTTGATGAGGTTCTTTGTATAGTTCGACGTCATTCCGGCGCGCCGCCATATCTCACCGGCGCGGCTGAACGCGTCGGCGGCGCTGATGCTGTCGGCCGCCTTGAGGCATATCAGACCAAGCGAGAGAAGAGAATGGGCCGCAGAGAGCGAATCGCCCACACCGAGGAAATAATCGACATTCTCCTGAGCCAGACGGAAACGGAGCGCGCCGTCGGCCTCAGTTCGCTCGAGCTCGGAGCGCAGTTTGAAAAAATCATACGACTGAGTGGCCGAGTCGAGTCGCGATATGGCAGCGCGAAGTGTGTCGCAGGCGGCTCCGAAACGGTTCACCTTGAAAAGATAGCGCGCACGCCAGTACGAGGTGCGCGTTGCAAGCAGAAGATTGTCGGGATGGCGGCGCGATTCGGCGGCAAGCTCGTCGATGCGGCGCGCCAGAAGCGCGAGCGAACCGCTTCGTCCGATTATGTCGTGAAGACGCAGCATGGCGGTGTCGGCCGCAGCCACACCGCTGACAGGCCATGGATAGCGCGATGACAGCACCTCCGGCGTCTTCCGGCAGGCCGGGACGATGAACAAAAGGGCCGCAAACAATACGGCTATAGCTTGTCGCATCTTCATGCCGCTAAGTTACAAATTTTATATTTCCGCTCCAAAAACCGACGAAAAAAGGCTGTAATACACAGATGTCTATTGTTTGTCTATGCATTTTTTATTGCAAAAAGTTGCTTCGCGCCTAACTTTGGCAATGTCAATTCATCCGAATAAATCTGAACATACATATCATCAATCCATCAATCAAGAATGCTTATGAAGTATTTACTCACATCAGCACTGGCATTACTCTTGGCCGCGACAGGCTACGCGGCCGACACGGTGCCATGGTCACAGGATTTTACGGCCTACAACACAATCAGCAACTGGACCAGTTCTGCAATCGCAAGGAACAGTTATAACTTTCGCTGTAGCAGCGGTGAACTACAGGTCAACGGTGCGAGGTCCAATTACCCTAATGAAGCGATCATCTTCTTCACGCCCGACGGATTCGAACTTACCGCCGGAAAAGACTACCGCTTCGACATCGACGCAAGGTCGAACTACGCCGACCCGACAGGCGAAAACCGCACATTCGACATACGCCTGTATAAGAAAGGAGCAAACAAACCGGTCTACACCGACGAACACACAGTGCTTCTCGAAGTGAAAAACGAGCCGGCCGAAGAAAAAGTCTATAAGAGCTACACGACCTATTTCAATGTCCCGGAGAACGGCGATTACTATCTTGCGCTCCACATGACATCGAAATCGAGCGCCGGCGCTCAGTACTGGGACAATTTCAAGCTCATTGAGCAGTCGATGGACACTCCTGCAAAAGGTCAGATCAGCGCCACCGCCGACCCGAACGGTCTTCACAAGGCAACAGTGACTTATACCGTTCCATCGACTAGCATCCGCGGCAACGCTATCACCAATGTCAGCAAAGTCGAGCTCTATCGCGACGGCGGCATTATCAAGACGTGGGAAAATCAGACAGCCGGAACGACGTTGACCTACACTGACCAGTTAGCACAGCCGGGACTCCACCGCTACGGCGGAATGTCGTATAACAGCCACGGCGCCGGAGCAAACGTCGAATTCGACCTGAAAGTCGGAAATGAGATAGCCGAAGCTACCTACAAATATAAGGCTATCTATACTGCCGACGGCAAGGTGAAAATCCAATGGCCCGCAAAAGAGGGTGTCACCACATATAAGGTAGTGGCTCCCGGCAACCGCGAACTGACAGGAACAGCCACAGCCTCGGAAGACGGCGAGACGATGACGCTCACCGACGACGCCTTCGTTCTCGGCACGGAACCGACCGGATGGCAGTATGAAGTATACTCCGTTGGCGACGACAGCTCAACGACCCTGTTAGGTTCGACCAACTATCTCTGCCTCAACAACGAGATACCCTATTATCCGGTAATGACCACCAAGGGCTGTCTGACAGCGTTCACCCTCGACGAGTCAAAACAATACGGCTGGCAGTACATGAGCAATGCCGGCGGCCATGTCAGCGTCAGCGTAGGCCATGTCTACGGGACAAAAATACAAGATGTATGCTGGCTCATCTCTCCGGGTCTGAAACTGTCGAAAGACAAATTTTACCGCGTAAAACTGACCGGTTGCTCCCAAAGCGGCGGCATAAAATACACTATCAAGGCCGGTAAGAGTAACACCAAGGAAGCACTCGACATCATCGTCGCCGAAGATCGTCCGCTCCCCAGCGGCGGCAGCGACATGAACCTCACCGTCACCGACGAATCGTTCCTGTCGGTTCCGGAAGACGGCATGTATTTTATAGGCCTCATAGGCAACATTCCCGAGACTGTCAGCAGCGACAACATCCGCATCAAGCGCTTCGACATCATCGAAGTTGACGCCACTCTCCCCGATCGTCCGACCGACGTAGCCATTCACTACAGCGCCACCGGAGGCTCCGACGGCAAAGTGACGTTCAAGCTCCCGACGAAATCAATCAGCGGCACCGACCTCACCACCCTGACAAAGGTTGAGGTCTACAAAGACGGCGAACCCTTCAAAACCATCACCGAAGGCCTCACTCCGGGCGCCGAACTCTCTTTCGACATAGAAGTTGTGGCCGAAAGCCAGAATATGTATACCATTGTGCCGTTCAATGCAGCCGGACAGGGCGAGAGCGCAACAGCCATGGTGCTCGTGCTCAAGACTCCATATTCCAACGACTTCAATACGAAGAGCTCGCTCGAAGGTTACACGAAGATCAACAACACGGGCTCGACCAACGACATCCATCTCCAGAACAATCAGGCTCGCATCTTCCCCAACGACCTCGGCAACGACCACTGGCTCATCACGCCGCCGATAACCCTGACGGCCAATATGTTCTATGACCTTACTTTCATGGCCAAGGCCAACGGCAACAACGGCGGCAAACTCGACGTCTACATCGGCAAAGCAGCTGACCCCGAACTTCTGAAGAGCGAAGGCACGGCGGTGCTGACCGACATCGTTCTCGACAAAGCCGAAAATATCTTCTCCGGACTCCGCGAAGAATACTTCACGGCAACGGAAAACGGCCAGTATTTCCTCGGCTTCCACTTCACCCGCGAACCGGGCCGTAACGGCAGCGAAGTCTATCTCGACGACCTCAGCGTCTCGACAGCAATCGCAGGCACGGCTCCCGACCGCGGAGTGCTCGAAGTTGTTCCGGCAGCCGACGGCTCACTCAAGGCCGAACTCAACTTCACCGTACCGACCAAAACGCTCAACGGCACTGACCTCAACGTCAATTCAACGCAGACGTGCTCGTTCTTCATCAACGGCGTGCAGACTCCTGCCAACCGCACATTCAACGGCTATCCCGGACAGAAGATTGCCATCACCGTCGATGTAGAAAAAGACCTTCCCTACATCTTCTCGGCACGTGCAGGCTGGAACGGACGCATGACCTATCAGGACGCTTTCGTCGGCATAAACCGCCCCAGCTATCCCGACCCCGACAAGATCCAGCTCTCAGAGACTATGCCTTACGGCACTGCAGTCATGGAATGGGAAGCTCCGACAACCGATATCGAAGGATATCCCCTGAACCCCGATCTGCTGACATACGACATCTCGCGCTTAGAAGTGGCAATCCAGACCGGACAGCCCATTGAAACGCCGTTAGTGACCGGTCATAAAGGCACAAGCGCCGAATTCAAGGTGCTCGACGCCGACGACCCCCAGACCTGGGCATGCTTCGTTATCCGTGCCCGCAACACCAAGGGCGAAGGCTCCAGCGGCGTAATCACCAGCTACCTCAACCTCGGCCGTCCCTACAAGATGCCTTATAAGGAATCGTTTGCAAAAGAAAACGGCTATCCGGGAATATCCACTGCTACCTTCGACGAAGCGGTCGACGGAATATGCCGCTGGGGTATCATGACCGACGGCCTTATCGGCTTCGACTCCGCCGACAACGACGGCGCCTTCATAGCCCTCGAATCGCCCTACAAAGAGACGATCGGCCGTTTCTACACCGGCAAGATCAATCTCGGCAACAGCACATCGCCGACACTCTCACTGATGCTCTACAACCCCGATGCGGCCGGCACCAATCCGAGCAACAACAAGGTAGAGTTCAAGGTTTACTCCTATATGGACAACCGCTGGCACTCGCTCGGCGAACCCCGCACTGTCGCAGAGCTCACCGGCGGACGCTACGGCTGGAACAAAGTCAACGTTGACCTCAGCGACTACGCCGACAACGTCGTTACCTGCGCTTTGGATGTCTACACCGACAACTACATGTTCACGGCTGTCGACAACCTCAAAGTCAGCGAACGCGCTGCCAACGACCTCGCCATCCAGAGCTACTCACTGCCCGTCAGCGTGGCTCCCGGCGCTCAGTTCAACGCCATTGTGAACATCGCCAACGATGGTCTTCAGGACGCCACTCCCGAAACTATAGAAATGTATGTCGACGGCGAACTCGCCACATCTGTAGCCGGCACAAATATCGAAGCCGGAAAGACCGGTCAGGCCACTCTGACCCACTCCTTCCCCTCAGTTGATCTGGCAACGGAACACACCGTCGCCATCAAGGTTAACT
>DBGBEM010000382.1:0-2095 GCA_048477235.1 Muribaculaceae bacterium
CTTTGGCGGCGTCGTATTCCGAATTCTCGCTGAGGTCACCTTTGTCGCGGGCTTCAGCGATAGCACGTGAGATTCTGGGACGTTCAACGCTTTCGAGGCGGGCGATTTCGTCCATTTTCTTCTTATAACCTTCCTTGGTCATGTAAGTGATAGGCATGGCAATCAGTTGTGTTTAGGATTATCTGAATAGTTAAAAAAGAGAAGAACCTCGCGGCTACTTTCATGCAGCGAGACCCTCCGGAAGCGCCACCACTCCGGGGCGCCTTACTGAGGGCAAAGATACGTTTGTTTTTCGACAAAACAAAACAAAACCCGGAATAATTAGAAATGAGCAATTAGTAATTAGTAATGAGCAATTCACCATTTTCAATTATCCATTTTCCATTTTAAATTTTCATTTACGGCAACGGGCGCTCCGAAGAGCGCCCGCCGTTGTCGTAAATGACGTGTTGTCAGAGAATAACCTTGGTTACGTCGGTGCCCTGACGGCGGATCACGATGTCACCGGCTTTCGGCTCGGCAACGCGGCGTCCCTGAAGGTTGAAATATTCGACGGGGGCGTTGTTGTTGTCAGCGTCGATGTCGGCGATGCCGTCCTTCTCACCGCCTCCGGCAACCTTGAAGGTCACTGTGTGGGTGGCCTTGTCGTAGGCAATCTCTGTCAGAGGGAATCCGGGATCGACTTCGTTCCAGCTAAGGAATGCGGGATAGGTGTCGGCGGTAAACTCCGTGTAGAGATCGTTGGCTCCGGGGAAAAGGTCGCCGCTATATGAGTAGGGGCCGTATGAACCGTCAGCCTCGACGAGATCGATACGCTGGTGTTTTGCGTCGTTATTGAGGTTGTTATATGTCCAGTTGCGCTTCGAGAAGTCGATGTGCCATACCATGAGGCCGCTTGCCTTGAGATACGAGTCCCAGACGTTGGAATCGTCGTTCTTGGTGCGGCATTCGAGCATGAAGAATTCGTTGGCGCGGTCTGTTTCGACAACATAGCATTTTCCCGAGTTGGCTTTAAGCTCGGCGTCGATGGGCTTGTCGATGACGATCGGGCTGATCCATCCGAGGGTGTAGCGCTCATACGACGACATCAGCGGGGGTGTGTGCATGCCGTTGTTGTAGCTGCCCTGATCCATGATCGACCATGCCCCGGGAGTTGCGCTCATGTCGCCGGAATAAGATGTCATGTAGAGGTCGGGGAGGCCGAGGGCGTGGCCGAACTCATGGCAGAAGAGGCCGATACCTGCGGGGCGCGGCGTGCGGCTGTTAGCGCGGTCCCATTCGTTCATGCAGATATAGTGGTTGAACTTAACGCCGTCGAAAGTAATGTCGGCGGGATCGGGCTTGTAGTTTTCGATATCATAAGAGTGGGGCCACACGTAGTCGTCACAATCGGGGTCGGTCGGATAGGCTGTTGCCTCGCCTTCGCCGGCGTAGATGATGGTCACATTGTCGACCTCGCCGTCGCCGTCCTGATCGTAGGGGCTGAAGTCGACCTCTTCGTCGAGAAGCTGACCGGCGTGGATTGCCATTTGATAGGCATAGCGGTCCTGACCGTTACGGTCGTTCTGGCCGTAATATTTGAAAGAGTTCGGCAGGGTAACGGGACCATAGACGTCGAACTTGATGTCGAGTTTGCCGAACGAGGCGGCGCGATAATATTCTGCGGCCGAGCCGGTGGCGCCGTTGGCGTTGTGGCCGTCTTTGTTCATGTGGTCGTTGAAGAACGCTACGGGATCCTCAACGGTGAATTTCTTATCGGGGAAGTCAACGAGGATAACCAGGCCGTTAAGCTTTCCGGAGGTGGGATATGTGTGGTTGATAAGCATATCTTCGGGCTCGGGAACGCGCGCAGCTACATTCTGCGGATAGCGGCGTGCCATAGCGGCGGCGAAGTTATCGGAAATTGTGCGGTCGAAAGCGGCGCGGTCGAACGAGGCGGCGAAGCTGAGCTGGGCGGCGTTGCGCGAAGCGGCGTTGGCAGCGGGAATACCGCTCGAAAGATTGTTTTCCGTGGCAAAGAAGAACCCTTCGGCTGTCTTGACAACAGGCATATTGTCGTCGGCGGTCACCATGAAGTGGCCGTTTTCGTCACCCA